>PFUQ01000080.1:6335-6477 GCA_002790175.1 Flavobacteriales bacterium CG_4_9_14_3_um_filter_32_8 | reverse complement strand
ATATATCTACCCAAATTTGGGTGGGTATAATAACTTTATGGTACATATAAACAAGTTAACGGTAAGTTTAATGAACGACACGACAACAAAGGCAATATGACATCATTAATTATCAGACTAAAAGAAATAAAACAGACTATAG
>PFUQ01000080.1:0-6303 GCA_002790175.1 Flavobacteriales bacterium CG_4_9_14_3_um_filter_32_8 | reverse complement strand
TACAATTCGCCATTATTTACCGACCAAGAAAAAAACGAATTAAGCCTTAACCAAAATATATTTAGTAGAAATTTAAAACTAAAAGAACTTATTAAGTTAAAGGTTAATGGTTCGTACAATTGCACTGACTTAAACTTTTGGATAATTAAAGATTGGGGAAAACTCAATTTTAAACGTAATGACAAAAACATTAAGAAAATAGAAACGTATTCCAAAGAACTTTTAAGTAAAAGACTTACTAAAACTAACTTTGACACAATTTCTTCATTGTCAAAAATTTCTTCATTTGTTGACCCTGATAATTATGTTATTTATGACTCAAGAGTTATTTATTCAATAAACTGGTTAATACTAACAACATCTAGTGTAAGTGACCTGAAATTTTTTCCAATGCCACCTCCAAGAAATAAAAAATTGTCGAACATTGACTTAAATACCATCATTCGATTGAAAAATAAATCAATGACCAATGCTGAATTATTTTATAACCATAAAGTTGCATATTTTAAATTCTGTGAACTAATAAAATCATTAAGTAAAATAGTTTTTGACGACAAGACAATTAAACCTTATTATTTAGAAATGCTGCTTTTTACCATTGCAGACAATGAAATTTATAACGAACTAAAAAATTGGGCATCGATAGAAATAGAAAACCACCCAAGCAAATAGAAATAAATATTCAATGACAAACTACGAAGGCAGGCAACAAGACCTAAAAACAAAACTCAACAGACATCTGACCAAATTGACTGGACAGGAAAAGGACTATTACCAAGCATTATCACAATCTGACCTTGCTGAATTAAAAACTGTTCTTTCGGATATCAATAATGTTTTTACACTAAAACTGACCTTGACAGCAACAGAGTGGATTTGTAAAAACTTCAAACTTGACAAAAAGGTAAAAACGGAAATTTTTAAAAAGATTGACGCAGTAAAACCCAACACAAATGGTTTCGATATAATAATTGACGAACCGAAAATTGTTGCTGAAGTAAAATGTGTTTTCCCTTCAAATAATAGAGACAAATATCTTGCAGCTCAACGAAACTCAATACTTGACGATGCTATTAAATTAATCAATGGAAAGAAGCAACTTTCTGACACTTCAAATTACTATAAATTTCTTTTTGTAATAAACGTTGGACAACGAACTGACTTGGCATTAAATACTTTACTTAAACCATCAAAGGGAACCTCTGACAAAGACATTAGGAAAAACAGGCACGAAATAAAAGTGAGTATTGAATTACTAAAAGACAAGAAAATTAACCAATTAAGCACTGACAAAGTGTATTTGAAACCACTTGAATTTGGAAAGTAACCTTTCTAAACGGAGGTAAAGTAAAGCAATAATAAAATATAAGTAATGGAAGAATTTGAGTTCAGAATAACAAACATTAAAGTCATCACCCCCTGTAACTGCTAAGCTGAAGTGCTGGCATTTTAGCGAAGGGCTTAGTGATATGTTTTTATTACTGTACATACGGACAAGGAAATACAGAACAGAGATAACATCAAATTTATGAATCAATTGATATCAAAAATAATACAACACGAAGGTGCAGCGTCTATAGTAACTAACAGTGATGCTGTGCCACATTTAACGGCAACTTGGAATTCTTATATTGAATTGGATAAAATTGGTAAATTATTAATTCCAGCTGGAGGTTATCACCAAACAGAAAGCAACATTAATTCGGGCAGCAAACTAATAATGCTCATTGCTAGTAAAGAAGTAGCTGGAAAACAGGGCATGGGTACAGGGTTAAGATTAACAGGAAGTGCTGTTTTTGTTACTGAGGGTAATGTATTTAACAAAACAAAACATCGTTTTAATTGGGCAAGAGCGGTTTTGGTTTTTACAGTAGAAAAAATAGAGCAGTTAATATAAGTTTTTATTGAAAATATAAATAAAATGAACAACCAAAATTTAGTGTTATTTGAAAGCAAACAGGTTCGTAGATTTTACGACAGCGAAAAAGACGTATGGTATTTTTCGGTAATTGATGTGGTTGAGATATTAACAGGAAGTAGTATTCCAAAAAGGTATTGGAGTGATTTAAAAAAGAAACTTGTTTCTGAGGGAAGTGAAGTGTACGAAAAAATCGTACGGTTGAAAATGGAAGCCGAAGACAGAAAAATGAGAGAAACCGATGTGGCTGATGTTCAAACCTTGTTACGTATTATCCAATCCATTCCTTCACCCAAAGCAGAACCCTTTAAACAATGGCTTGCCAAGGTAGGTTATGAACGTATGCAGGAAATAGCCGACCCTGCACAGATCCTTGACCGTGCGAGAGAAAACTGGCAAAAATTAGGAAGAAGTGAAAAGTGGATTCAGCAGCGAATGACTGGACAGGAAACCAGAAATAAATTGACCGATTACTGGAAAGAAAGCGGTGTTGAAAAATCGGACGAGTTTGCTTTACTTACCAATATTATTCATCAAGAGTGGACAGGGCTAACCGTAAAAAAGCATAAAGACTTGAAAGGTTTGAAATCGCAAAACCTGAGAGACCACATGAGCGAAGCAGAACTTATTTTTACTGCTCTTGCGGAACTTTCTACAAGGCAAATAGCCGAAACAGAACAGGCAAAAGCGTGGTAACAGGGGCAAATTTTTTGCCACCAAAAAAAGAAAACAAGAAACTTTAATGACTATTGCCTCTATTTTAAAATGTCCCACACCCTACTTTCTTCTCCCTTACAAGGCTTTACCGATTTTCGGTTTCGAAATGCGTTGAATAAGTATTTTGGAGGAATAGATACCTTTTATGCTCCTTACATTCGGCTGAATGGCAAACTGGAAATTAAACCTGCTTACGAGCGTGATTTGTTACCTAAAAACAATACCGTTGCAGAACTCATTCCTCAAATAATGACCAACGATGCCGACGAGTTTTTGTTGGTAGCAAAATACGTTAAGCAAATGGGATACAAAGAACTAAATTGGAATTTAGGTTGTCCTTATCCGATGGTTACTAACCGTTGCTTAGGTTCAGGGCTTATTAGTGATGCTGCAAGAATTGATGAAATCCTGAAAAAAGTTCATGCAGAATCAGATATTCTCGTGTCGATGAAAATGCGAATGGGTTACGATAGTCCCGAAGAAATTTTAGACGTTTTGCCTCTCTTAGAAAAATATCCAATTAAAAATATCGCCATACACGCCCGAATTGGAAAACAGTTGTATAAAGGTGGAGTTGATTTAGACGGTTTTCAATGTTGTTTAGCAAATACCAAACATAAAATTTATTACAACGGAGATATTACTTCGGTTGCTAAATTTAACGAAATGACTGAACGGTTTCCAACAATAGACCATTGGATGATTGGTAGAGGTTTACTCGCTGACCCTTTTTTGCCGAGTATGATAAAAAATAATACAACTGATTATCCCGAAAATAGACTAGAAATTTTTAGTAAATTTCACGATATACTTTATCACGATTACGAACAAGCGTTGTCTGGACAAAGCCACGTTTTAATAAAAATGCAAAGTTTTTGGGAATATTTTTCTTCATCATTTTCTAATCCCCATAAAGTATTAAAAAAAATTAAGAAGGCAAAAAATATAACTGCTTACGAAGATGCTGTTGGAGAAATATTATCCAGAAAATAAACAAAATATAAGTTTTTTTCTACAGTGGAAGTTTAATTTTATTAGTTTTGGATAGCAATCTTCACCTCAAAATAATGTTAAAAAAGTTTTTCATTAATCCAGTACTTAAAAAATGTTATTACGCTTTTCTTACCCTATTTGGATTATTATATAGTTATCACATTGTTCGGTTTTACATCCTAAAAGTAGATTGCGATTTTATTTTAGGAGATTTTAATCAAACTATAGAAATAACATTATTTTATTCAGGTTTAACAACTTTAGTGTTTGCCATCATTCAAATAATTTCACAAATACTATTAAAAAAATCAATTTTAATTATTTTAAATGTGTTGATGCTCATTGCAATTTTAGCATTACTTTGGTTGTTTTTTACCAATACATTTCTCGAATGTTTTTTACACGACGTAAATTTAGAAGGTTTATTTTTACCTCAATAAAACAAACCCACTCTTAAAGCAATAAACCAAACTAGCGTTTAAAACTACTTTTTTATCACCCTCCATTTTGAAGATTGATTTTTGTTGAATAATTCAATAAAGTAAACTCCTGAAGCTAAATGAGAAAGGTTAAGTGGATAGATAAATTGATTTTGATTTTCAGGAACTAAAATTTGTATTTTTATTTCTCCGAGAAGATTGGTAACAGTAAGCTGAATAGTTGAATTTTCTCCATTCATTAAAAGGTCACTATTAAAAACCGAAAAAACAGCTTGTTATTTTTTTTACAAACTCAGGGTTGTAAGGGCTTTTTTCTTTTACAACGGGTGTGCTAACAATTTCTACGCTTTTATCTTTAACAACAAAGGTTTTAAGAAAAGCTAAAAAAGATTTTCCAGCGGTCGATTTGTCGTTAATTTTTAAAGTTATGGTTGTCATAATTGTAAGTTTATACACAAAATTAACAAATTTTAAGGTAGCAGTTGTTAACTCACAACCCAAAAAAACAGCACTTAGCGTGGTGTTATCGTTAAAATAAAAACTAAAACACCAAGCTGCTTTTTAATTTTTTAATTATCATTTGGCAAGGTGCGGAGGGGTGCTATGCCGCTTTCAATTTTGCAATGCTATCTGGATTAAATCGTTCGCTCCAAATAATAAAATTTGCTTTTTTTGCATTTAATGCCTCTAAATATTCGCCCTTAATTGGTTTCTCTTCGTCATTCAAAACGGCAATTGCAGTTACGTTTTTCTTACTCACTTTTTCTCTTACTGGCTTAATGTCGTCCCAACTGAATAAGAAACTACTGAGCGTCTGTTTGTTGATTGTATTAAAAGATTTTAAAACCAGTTCACTTTCTCGACCTGCTATTTGAAAGTCAAACATAAACTCTAAACCAGTTGAACCTTTAGAAATAAAGTCAGGGGTGTAAATGATATTTTGACTGTCAAGATATGTTCTAACATCTTCTTTAAAAATTGAAGCGATATTGTTCTTTGATAAAACATATAAGTCGTTCAATTCCATTATTGCAGAAAGGAAATTATGTTTCTTTTGAGAAAAATTTTGTGCAGTTGTTTCAGTTAAGAGTTCATTTCCTTGTTGCTGAATACCATAGTTTAGTAAAATTCGTTCCGCCAAATTTTTACGTTCGCCAGCTCTGTTTAAAGAAGTACCTACTAATTCAAGATTATGAAAGGTTTCCCCATTGTCTGATAAATAAATTCTTTCGCCCTTTTTTTGAGCATACATTTCAATAACATCGTTAAAAAGTCCAATAAATGGAGTTTGAATAGCAACCCACTCTGTTTTGTCGTCAGGCAAAATTACTGTCTTACTTTTAAGCCAGTTATAATAATCTTGTATCAATGGATTTACCCAACTCATAATAATGCGTTTTGAATTACAAATGGTGTAATTATATTTATTTCTTTAGCGAAGGCGTTAATAGCACTTCCAAAATCGTCAGTATTGTTTACGTCTAAAATAGGAAAATTATATGCTGATAAAGGCACAGCCCAAGCAAGGTCTTTAAATCCTTCTACATAAATATGAATATGTGGTTCGTTCTGAAAAAAATAACCAACATAAGGTTTTACAATTTCAGGCACATAGATATTTATACTTTCAGGGTTTTTGTGTCCTCCTTTGTAATCAACTCTCATTAACCCCTCTTTTGTATTATCTTCTTGATTGTGTAAAGATATTTTGAATGTGATTTTTTTATGCGATGATACTTCAAATAAAAAACTGTATTCAGGTTCACCTGGATTTGTTAAAATCAAACGAGTTTTTTCGTTATTTAAATCAAAAGACATTGTTCCTCCCTCAATTTGCTTGGGAAGATTAATCAATTTGGTGGCTAATTCGTTTGAAAACATAACTATCTAAATCCTATTACAAATAAACAAAAAAAATGTTTTCATTCATCAATTTCTTTGTTCTTCATTTTACAACTCGTAAAGATTACCAACTAAACCCTCAAAAACCCCAACTCATAAACTTGTGGTTGAAGTTTTTCGCTTAGGGTTTTATAGGCTTCTTCGAAGGGTTTAAAACTTACGGGAGCAAAATCGCCACTAGTGTTGCGTGCTTGCAAAGCTTTACGAATTTGATACCAACCCACATCGGAACGGTTTAGTTTTAAGGGGGGTTCTATAAATTGATTCGCATCAAAATTTTCATAGTTTTTTAGAGACAATGAAAATTTTTGAAACACTATCTGGATTCCGTCA
>PFUQ01000249.1 GCA_002790175.1 Flavobacteriales bacterium CG_4_9_14_3_um_filter_32_8 | reverse complement strand
AAAATAAGATGAACATGATGCTCGAATTTAAAAACATAGTATTAGCAGTAGCAATACTATTTATAGGCGTTTCTGGAAAGGCTCAATTTAGGGTGATGGTTACTCCAAGTCTAGAAATTCCTATTGTTTTTCAAGGAGATCCTGGATATAAACCTACTATAGGGATAAAAGCTGGTGGATTTTATGAAATGAGAAGGCTTTCACTTGGGCTGAGTGTGGGGTATCAGTCATTTTCCTCCAGCGATGGTACTTTACATAAAGTTGGTTTGTATTCTTTCCAATTGGATAGTGATCCAAGTAATTCTTTATCTTCAATCTATGGTTCATCATTTGGAGAAAGAAATTGTGATACATGTACTTACACCGAGGAATTTGGAAACTTAACTATGATTCCAATACTAATTGAATGGAATCAGTACCTCTTTAAAATAGGTAAAGTAAAAAGTTCTATTGGGTTAAATGTAGGAATAAGATTTTATTCCTACAGTCATGTTATCCGATTTGATGAATCTCTGGAAAAATATGGTACATCTTCCCAACCAGAATTGATTGAAGGAGTGATTACGACTGATAAAACAGATACTAGATTTAACATATCACCAAAAATAGCTATTGAATATTTATTAACTGATAAATTTAGCCTTTACTTTGAGCCAGCTATTAATATCCAAACCGAATCTTTAAGTGATTTTTTTATGTTGGATGATTCTTTCTTTGGAGGATTTGGACATACTCCTGATAGTTATACAGTCAATCAAATGTTCACTGCATCATTTGGCGTAGGTTTTATATACAACTTTGGATATCCTGCAAAAGTTAGACAACGAAAAGAAGTAGAAAAGAAACAGATTGAATCAGAAAAGATTGAGTGGTTGGAAAATTAATTGATCAAACATAAATCAATTTTTCTGGTTTTCTTTTTTCTTGTTTAACTACTTGTTTGTTTTAACAATCAAACGATTTCTTTTAGTTTTTATCTTATTTAGCATCCAGTCTGGATAGTCAACATCATTTTCAGCATCATAAACCCTTACATGTTGAGTGTCATCAAACTTTAATAAATCTTTTTGTTTGCAATTTAGGATAATTGCTGCGGTTTGAACTCCAGAATAACTCGCTCCGGCAACTCCATGCGACAATATACTTGCACCGCAGAGGTATAAATTTTCAATTTCACTTTTGGCTTTAAAAGAGAAAGGACCCGTTTGGCGAAAGCTTTTTTCGGTACCGTAAACACAACCATTGGTTGAATTGATAAAGAAATCATTGGTTATTGGTGTCCCAAGTTCTTTGTGTACTATTTTGTTTCTCACACCAGGAATTACTTTTTCGATACTTTTAACCATCTTTTCAGTCAACAATTCTTTGAATTTTAAGTATTCTTTAGAACGTTTTTCTCCTTCATTTTTAAAGTTAGTAAAAGCTTCGTGATTAATGTATGTGATAACTTCAATGGTGTGGTATCTTCCATCAAAACTCGAAGGATCTTTAAGTGTGGTACAACTTACAAATAAACCAGCAAAATCTTCACCTGTTAAAACATCGGGGTTCATCATTTCATGATACAACTCATCAGTATCTCTATCGGGCATCACCCATATATTTCCAGAATCTAAACCAGCTTTTCTTACATCCATATCTACTATTAAAAATAGCATCAAAGAGGTGCAAGAATACTTAGTTTCATGGAGTCTGTGTAATAATTTAGTGCTTAAATTTTCAGCACCAACCATATCCATATAGGTTTTACTAGGATCAGCATTAGAGATAATTCTTTTTGCATAAATTTTTTCTCCATTTTCAAGTTCTACACCTATCGCTTTTTTATTTTTTTCTCCCTCGATTAATATTTGTTTTACTGTTTGTTGAGTTCGTATTTCTCCGCCATATTTTTTAATGCAATTTGTCATCGCTTTAACGATAGCCCCACCGCCACCCATAGGATAAAATCCACCACTAAAATAATGATCCATAACTGCACAATGTAAAGGAAAACTGGCTTTTTGGGGTGCTAAGCCATGATCACCACATTGTACATTTAATACTTTTTGCAACAAAGGGTCTTTAATGTGCCAACCTATTACTTTTTTCAAACTAAATAATCCATATTTACCGAGGTGTCTGGTGCGAAAAGGGATGGTGATGTTGTCCCAAAAACCACTCATTTTTGGAATTAACTGTAATTCTCTACTTACATCTTTTACCGTTTTTAAATAGGTTGCGATATTTTTTTTCTCAGCAGGAAATCTTTCCGAAAGGGATAACTTTAATTCTTCAAAGTTGGCTGGAAGATTGATTCGTTCGTTTCCAATCCAACAATGTTCGTAAGCTTTGGTATTCATTTTAAAAAAAACCAACTCATTGGCAATACCCAAACCTTCGTACAATTCGTGGGTAGATTCTCCTTTGTCTAATAAACCAATATAATGAACACCTGGAGTAAACCGATGTCCTTTGATATAAAAGCTATGACACCAACCTCCGGGCACATAATGTTGCTCTAATACCAGCACTTTTTGTCCTGCACGAGCAAGGCATATTGCTGTAGATAACCCTCCAGCACCAGAGCCAATTATGATGGTGTCAAACATAAATCAATTTTTCTGGTTTTCTTTTTTCTGGTTTAAATAGTTGTTGATTTAATAAATTGTTATCTATAAATCGAAAATAAGGAGTTACCCTTAATTTTGATTTGAATGAAGATGTTAATTTTTGTTTAAACCCGAGAGTTTCTATATTTTTAGGTAGAAGTATTGTTATTAAGTCGTTATCAAACTCATCTTTCGAAATTTCAACTTGATACAGTTCTATTTCACTTATCATGTCCAACACATCAAAAATTGCCGGTGGAAAAAGTGTAGTTCCTTTAAATTTTATCATTTGTTGTTTTCTGCCAACTACTGGACCTAATCTTGGAGTATTTCTACCACAACTACAAGCATCATAATATACATGACATAAATCGCCTGTTTTGTATCGTAACAAAGGCATTCCTTCAATTCCTAAAGTGGTAACTACCACTTCACCCAATTCTCCATTTGCTACGTTTTTTCCATTTTCATCCACTACTTCTAAAATAATTAATTCGGGATTTAAGTGTCCTCCTTTTCCTTCACTACATTCGGTAAAAGCTGCACTCATTTCTGTTGATGCGTAAGTGGAATATAACTTAATATCCCATTGCGATAAGATTCGTTTTCCAAGTTCGCTAAGTGTGAAATCGGGCTGACGAATAGGTTCACCAATACAAACAATAGATTTTACACTTGAATTTTTAAAGTCAATTTTATTTTCGATGGCGTAATCAATCAATTTTGGAATAAATGATGGAATTGTAATGAGTATGGTTGGCGAAAAGCGTTGTATCGATTCCCATTGTAAATAAGGCGAACCTGGACCTACCCGAACAATTCCAGCACCAATTTTACTTACTCCTAAATAATACGCTAAACCAGCCATAAATCGTTTGTCAATAGTGGTCATGATTTGAAAAACGTCGTTTGCCGTTCCACCAGCATATCTTAAAGCTGTAGCTTCATTTTCTGCCAATCTTTCTACGTCATTTTTAGTCAAGTAAAAAGTTACTGGAGCACTTAATGTGCCAGAGGTTGTTACGTAATCTGCCACTTTGTTTTTCTCTACGCATAAAAAATCATCGTTGTAATGGGCTAAATCGTCTTTTGTAGTAAAAGGAAGTTGAGTTAAATCTTCGATAGCATTTATTTTTGTGACATCAATATTAAGTACTGAAAACAGTCGTTGATAAAATTTAGAATTTTCACTAACGTATTGCATCAACGTCTTCAATTTACTATTTTGAAGTGAATTAATTTGTGCTATTGTTAGACTGTTTTTACTCAATTTTAAGTTCTTTTTGACAGGTTTTAATGTTGCTTTTAATCATTTCTTCTTCTTCTTCTTTCGAAGCCACATTATATGTTAAAGAAGTTTTAAAAAAGTGAATAGCTTCTTGATAATTTTTTTTGTTTTGGTGATATTCGCCTAAAACCAGATAAGTAATATAACTTTTAGGATTGGTTTTGATAAACTTTTCTTCATTCGTTTTACTCAGTGTAAATGGGGTATTCAACAAAATACTTTTGTGGATGAGTTGTTTAATTTTTTTAAACACTTCGTATTTTTTATAGGCATCTGTTTGAATAAAAGGGTCTGCTGTAATGGTTAAAGAATCAATATAAGTAAAAATGGGGTGTTTTTTATCATTAAAAATGGATTTTAAATCATAACCTATAAAATCACCCAATTGATAAGGTGGTGTTGAAATCCAAAATAAACGCTGGTAGGGTTTGAAAATAACAGCATGATGTGCAATGAGTTGATTAAGTGATTTGGAGTTTCCATAACCGATAAATTCATCATTCAACCCATTTTTATTTCGTAAAATGTCAACCGCCTCAGCAGGAGTGATGGGGTATTTTTTATCCAACAACTCATTCATTCTATCAAAACGGTATTTAGAATCGCTGTTGTTGATGTTAGAAATATTAACGGAATCGGACAAAAAAGCACCACTCTGATAATGATTGGAGCAGGTAAGCGAATTTTGTTTGGAATCAAATACATCCATTTTTTCGGGAGATTTTTCGATAATGATAGATTTTTTGTCGGACGCAGAACCAATGAGTAAGGATTCTGAGACAAAAGTTTCTCGTTTTTTTGCAATAGACACCGCTTCATCAATGGTTGCTGCATATTGCAAAATTTCTCTGGCTAATAACGAAATGGGGTCTTTTGCACCTGTTGGAATAGCAGATTTTGAAGCGTTTAAAGTTACCGTTAATCCTTTTTCGTTCATTCCAGAAACAACACCTGTTAATCCAGCCCATGAATAGGAAGCAAATCCATATCCTGTTGAAGGTTTTACAAACAAGATGAGTTTATCTTCGGCAAATTCATCACCCATATAAAAATCGAAATTCCGAGCAATTAACAATGAACTATCTGCTGATAAATTATTATTAACCGAAAACGAAGAACATCCCACTAAACTTAAATCTGTTAACGCATGACCAATATCATGAGCCGCATGATAATTTAAAATTCGATAATATTTAGGTCCGATGTAGTTGTATTTATCTGAAAACGATTGTGATACGCCATAAATTTCGGTTAAATTTTCTTCAGGAATATATTCATCCAAATCGCCATTAAACCAAGCAACAAACATCTTTAAAAAAAAGAGAGTAAATCTATTAGGTACAATTTCATTGATTTGATTAACAAAATGAACTTCTTGTTTTTCCATGAGTTCTTTTGCCAAAACTCCATAAATCAATCCACGTTCATAAGGTTCTCCTTCTAAATACATTTCCCAAATTCCGTAGTCATTTTTTTTGAGCCAACAATTCCCAACTTGATAATGGTTGGGAGCAACTTCAATTCTTTTATATTGTGCTAACGAATATTTTGCATCAATAGGAGGAGTGGGCATTCGAATGTCCCAAATAAAATAAATAATAAATAGTACCAATAAAATTCCAATCGATTTTAATGCAATTTTAACAAATCTGACTATTTTTCTTTTGATACTCATTAATTTCCTTTTCTAACTACTGACAATACGATTAACGTGGTGAGAAATGCAATAATTCCTGCAACAACAGCTAAAATTACAGCACCAACCGCATATTGTACAATATTAAGATGAATTGCAGCTAAAGTTAAGTTTTCTAACGAGGTAATTTGAATGTTATTCTGAAAAAAAGGTGCTCCTATTAAATAACTAAAATAAATAATAAATGGAATGGCTGGAGGAACGCTAATATTGGCTGCAGTAATAAACAAAACTTTATTCAATTTAAACAAAACAGCTAAGGTAATTCCCACCAACAATTGAAATCCCCAAATAGGAAAAAGCCCCATAAATATTCCAAAACCAATAGAAATAGCTTTTTTTAAATTGCTCTCTTCTGCCTTGATGGCTTCTTGTTTGATAATGTCTAATAATCGAATGGGAAAATAATAAAATAAGGTAAGCGTTACTAAATAGGTGTTTAAAATACTTATTCTCGTAAAATCTCTAAATGGTCTAAAATGAGAAACCCTTTCGGTAGCATCATATAAAACATTTATTTCTATCGGAACAATTTCAACTTTTCTCCATGCTAATTTTACAATTACTTCAATTTCTGTTTCAAATTTAGTGGAAAAAAGTTTTATTTTTGAAATAGGTTCTAAAGGGTACAACCTAAAGCCTGTTTGAGTGTCTGGCAAAGTAATTCCTGTTTCCACTTTAAACCAAAAGTTAGAAAACTTATTTCCGAAAGAACTTTTTCCAGGAACTCCTGCTTGTTTCATATTTCGTGAACCCATCACTAAAGCTCCAGGAAATTTTAATGCTGCCTCAATAAAAAGTGGAATATCTTCGGGATAATGTTGACCGTCAGAATCTATGGTTAATGCATTTTTAAAACCCATTTCCCAAGCCTTTGCAAAAGCTTTTCGTAACGAAATTCCTTTGCCTCGATTAACAGGATTGGTAATAATGGTAAGGTTTTCTTTATATTCTTCCAATAAAAAAGCTGTTTCATCGGTAGAACCATCATTAACAACAATTATATGAAACCCTACTCCAAATTTTAAAACACCATCTATTACTCTTTTTAGGGTTTTAG
>PFUQ01000049.1:183-6780 GCA_002790175.1 Flavobacteriales bacterium CG_4_9_14_3_um_filter_32_8 | reverse complement strand
CGTTACTTATTCTTTTAATTACAACAGTAGTTGTATCAACAATAGGAATAATAAAAGATATGATTGGTATTAAAAATTGTCTGGAAATTGAAAATTCTTCGGTAGTGACTGGATTCCATAAATATTTTATACTTAAAGCGGCTAACAAGACTCCTAAATATTGACTACCAGTGTCGCCCATATACATTTTGGAAGGATTCCAATTAAAGTATAAAAAACCTAATAACGCAGCCAATAAACCTATAACAATGGTCATTCCAACACTATCTGTTTCTTTATTCATTAACATAATTGCAACAATAGTAGAACTAATGATGATAGCAACAATAGTTGTTATTCCATCCATATTATCGAGCATATTGATTGAGTTCATTAATCCTACCACCCAAATAACAGTTAATAGATAGTTAAAAATATCATTTTCAAAAATGTTTATATAAGTATGAGAATAAATTAGAATAAAAGCACATAAAACCTGAGTTAAAAATTTTAAAATGGGTCGGGTATTGTAGGCATCATCCGACAATCCCATTAAAAAACCTAAAGATGTTGCACCAACAATTCCAGTAATTTGAAAATCAATTGCACTTCCAGAATAAGAAAAAATGAAGGAGTGAAGCGTTATAGATAACAAAAAAATGATGTAAAAACTTAATCCTCCAAGGGCAGGTTTCACCTGATCACTCCATCTTATTACTGTTTCTTTATCATTTCTAATTCCTAAGGTTTTTACAAATCTCAACATAATACTGTTTATCAGAAAAGAAAAGAACAAGGCTCCTAAAAAAAATAATATGTGTTTTAATGAAAGTAATTGCACTAAAATGGACTATTAAATTGGTTAAATAGTTGAGCTGATTTATCTTTTTCGGATAATATTGGAGATTCAATTCCCCAATTGATGTTTAATGTTGAATCATTCCATCTTAAACTGCATTCGGAATCTTTGTGATAAAAATTGGTACATTTATAGGAGAATATTGTGTTGTCCTCAAGTGTTAAAAATCCATGAGCGAATCCTATAGGGAGGTAAAGCATGGTTTTATTTTGTTCGGACAAAATCAATTTAAAATGTTTCCCAAAAGTTTTAGAAGTTTTGCGAATGTCTAAAGCTACATCCAACACACTTCCTTTTATTACTCTAATCAATTTACCTTGCGAAAAAGGAGGTTTTTGAAAATGCAATCCTCTCAACACATTTTTATCGGATAGGGATTGATTATCTTGAACGAACTCAACATCTAGTCCGTTTTTTTGGAAAATTTCTTTATTAAAAGATTCAAAAAAATGACCTCTTTCATCTTCAAATACTTTTGGTTGTATTACCAGTAGCCCTTCAAAATTGGTTTTTTCAAACTGCATTCCCTCTTATTTTTTCTTTTTAAATATTCTTTTTGTTAGCTTTTCTTTTTGAGTATCATCATAGTAATAACCATCTTTATTGCCATAACTATAATTGTAATTATAACCATAGCTGTAATATTTGTTACTGTAATCCACTCCATTCAATACAATTGAAAGTTTCTTAATTCCATTTTCTACAATCAATTTATTTAAATTATTGATGAAATTTTTTCTGGAATACTCGCTTTTGAAAACATAAATAGGATAATCTGCTTTTTTAAGCATTTCCATAGCATCAGAAACCAATCCAATAGGAGGATTATCCAACACCACTAAATCGTATTCTTTTTTTAATTCTGCTATAACTTCATCTAATTTTCCACTGATAATTAATTCAGATGGATTGGGTGGTATTGGTCCTGAAGTGATAAAATCTAGATTGGTTAATTCGCTGTGATGGATACACTCTTTAATTTGATCTTTATCTATTAAAATTGTACTCATTCCTTTGTCATTTTTTACACCAAATCCTAAATGAATTTTTGGTTTTCGCATGTCTAAATCTAAAATAATTACCTTTTTTCCCGACATGGCAATAATACCCGATAAATTGATGGCACAAAATGTTTTTCCTTCTCCTGAAATTGTTGAAGTAATCGCCATTAACTTACTCTCTTCACTTTTAGAAATAAATTGGAGATTGGTTCGAATGGTTCGAAAAGCCTCCGATATAACCGATTTCGGATCTCGATTAATGACCAACTGTGAAATAGGAATTTCTCTGTTATAAGTAGGAACTGTTCCTAATATTCCAACTGCACCATTTGAAAATTTGGTGATTTCATCCATGGTAGAAATAGTATTCTTTAATACATATTTCAGAATTAAAATAATCAAACTAATTACTATTCCCAATAAAACACCTGTAGCCATAATCATTTTTCTATTGGGTGAAAATGGTATGCCAGGAACTGCTGCTTTATCAAGTATTGTATGTTGCGGAACAAAACCAGCTTCTGAAATAGAATATTCAGTTCTTCTTTCCATGATAAGGGTGAAAAACTTTTCATCTATCGACAACACCCTTTGCAGTCTTGCGTATTGTAATTCTTTTGCTGGAACATTTAGATATTTATTTTGTATTTCATCTATTTTATTGATGGCATCTTTTCTTCTGGCTTCTAATTTTTCGACTAATGAGATGATGGTTTTAAACAACACTTCTTTTTGAAGTTCAATCTGTTGATCTTGAATTTTTATTAAATCGCTTTCTTTGGTTGCTTCTGTTAGCATTTTTTGACGTTGAATAAGCAATGATTGCAAATCAGTAATTAGCGAAGTAATTCTAATCTCATATTCTGTACCAGCAAGAATGGGTAATAAATTATAAACATTAATCTCTTTTATTTTCCCTTTAACTGAATTGTTAATTTCTTCCAAAACACTTTTTTGCAAATCAATATCAACCAACTGATTCTCCAGTTTATTAACCCTTTCAATGTATAAGGAAGAGAATTTATCAATATCGGATAGTTTATTGGTTTTTTGGAACTCTTCAATACTATTCTCAGATAGTTTTACTTTGTTGTAGTATTTATCTAATTGATCGTCCAAAAATTCGATAACTTTTTTAGAACTTTTACTTCTTTCCTCTATATCATAAACAATGTATTCGTTAGCCAAAGCAGTAATAATATCAGCTGTTTTTGTGGCATTATTATCCTGAAAAGAAATGCTAATTGTTTTTGCCATTGGGTTTAATGGGAAAACATTTAACTTTGAGATGTAATTGTTTGTCAGGTTTTCAATATCATTTATGGTAAAGAATATAGATGTTCCCTTGATATCTGATTGTGATTTTTTTAATTCTTCATATCCATCAATACTAATTTTAAAATCAACTTTTGATAATTTGATATCTTGGTTGTTGATAAATTCGCCAAGAAATGTTTCGTTTTCAAAAAGTTTAAATTTATCATTTTGGGTTAATTCGATATAAAAGGGCAAACCAATTATACTCGAATCTTTAATATCATAGTTAACATCGAGTGGGGAATTTTTATACAACTCAAAAGTTAAAAATTTTCCTTTATTAAAATAACTCACTTCTAAAGGAAGTTTTAACAAACTTCTTTTAAGTAAAAACTTAGATTTCAATAATTCTACATCTTTGGCTACGTCTTCTTGTTCCTGAAAATTATCAACTTTTAATACTTGGTCGGCGGTATTTTTTGAGCCTACTTGAAGTACCAATTGCGATTGATATAATGGAATGGTATATCTTAGATAAATAAAAGATATAACAGCACAAGCAAGGATGATTGCAGCAAATAAAAACAAATTTCTTTTAAAAATTTGTAATAAAAGAATTATATCTAACTCGGTATTAAAATTAGATACCGTTTCTTTGTTTTCTTTATTGTTGAATTCGTCATTCATAAAAATGCAACTTACTTTTTATTTAAGCTATTGATTACAACAATTAAGGTAATGGTACTAGTAATTAAACTTAATACTGGTGCAATATCTCTAATCAATTCCTGTAAATAATCAGATCGAGGTTCAACATAAATAATATCGTTGGCTTGTAAAACAAAATCAGATTGTTGTAACCCTTCAATGGTTGTGAAATCAAACAGAAACACTTGAGGGTTTTTTAGATTACCCCTAATTAATTTTATTTTGTTTGCTTTTGCTAGCTTAGTTAAACCACCAACTGCACCTAACGCTTCAATAAGTCTCATGTTATTGTTTACTAAAGGAACAACTTGTGCCTCACCACTACCACCAGGGAAAACGGTAACTCTTTTATTAACCACTTTAACCAATACAAATGGTTTAATGTAATATTTTGAATAAAGTTCTTCTAGTAAAACCTCTACTTGTTTTACAGTTTTCCCAACTAACTCTGTTCTACCAATTATCGGAAGTTTAGCAAATCCATCAAACTCAATTAAATAAGTTGAATTTTCGTTTCCCGAAATTCTTGCCTGACCTTCTTTGATGGCTGTAAAATCTATTAAAACACTTCCGTCGTTTGTATATAACTTAAACTCAACAATATCGCTTGGTGTAACAATATATTCTGCTGATGTTTCTGTTGGAGGATTATTAAATGCATAGCCTTTACCTGTTTTCATCATCACACTTGAGTTATAATTGCATGCAAGCAATGAAAATAATGCCATAAAGACTAAACTACTTTTAAATTTATTCAAATTCATTCTTAATTTCTTTAACAATTTAACAAATCTATTAAAATCTATGAGAAAATTCATCTATTTTTTATTATTGTTTAGCAAAGTATGATAAAGATTCCTCATGTCATTTACTAAACGAGTATAATGAAATTTATTTTTTACGAAACTCCATCCCTTTTCACTCATTTTTTTTCTTAGCACATCATCATCCACTAATTTTAATAATCTACTAGTAAACTCTTCTAAATTATTGGTTTCGGTAATAAAAGCAGTTTCATTTTTTAACACTATATTTTCAACTCCACCAACATTGGTAGTAACTATTGGTTTATTAGACGCTTGAGCTTCAATTAAACTCACTGGCGTTCCTTCATTAAGCGAAGATAAAGCAATAATATCTAATCCTGCATTTGCCCAATCAATGTTCTTTATCCATGAAGTAAAAGTTACTGTTGTAGCAAATTTATCTTTATTCCATTCCACATAATCAAGTCCTATACGTTTTAAATGACTAATTAGTTGATTTTTTTCTTCACCATCCCCAATAATAAAAGCTCTTATTTTTTTTGAAGTTCTTTTTTTCACTTCATTAATAGTATTAATAAAAAGTTGATGGTTTTTTATGGGAACTAACCTTCCGATAATTCCAATTGCTATTTCATCCTCTTTTATTAAGTAGTTGTTACGAAAAGATTTTCTTTTTTCTTCAATGTTTTCTTGAAAACAATCTAAATCAAAGCCAAGTGGAATAACCGTTATTTTATCTGCTTTACATATTTTATGTTGTTGAGAAAGCTCCTTTTTTTGAATTTCGCTTATCGCAATTATTTTAGTCGATTGTTTAGCCAAATAACGCTCTATATTTTTATAAAATGAAGTTTTTATTTTACCAAAATAGGAATGAAATACGTGTCCATGAAAGGTATGAACAATAATAGAAACCTTGCATTTTTTTGCTGCCAATCGACCAAGAGTTCCAGCTTTGGACGCATGGGTATGAACTATATCTGGTTGGAACTCTTTAATTATTTTTTTTAATATTCGATAGGCTTTTAGGTCATCTTTCAAATTAATACTTCTTTGCATTTCAGGAATGACAATAAAATTAATTCCTAATTTTTCTAAAATAAAATCTGAGCTTTCTTCTTCTTCATATTTAGCACCACCAACTAATAATGTTTCGAATTCGGGTTCTAAATATTTGGTTAAATAAGCAGCATTATAAGTAGGTCCTCCTAAATTAAAACGGTTGATGATACGGAGTATTTTAATTTTTTTCTTCAAATTTTCGAGTTTCGGGTTTAGAGTTTCGGGTTTAGAAATTAGAGATTGGAAATTAGTTGTTCTAAATTTATACATTTTCTCTTTTTATCCTTCTCATTTTATCTTTCATATTTCACATTTTCCTTTGTCCCTTTCACTTTCCCACATTGTTTTATTATTTCATTATTCTTTTCCACCAGGTATTAAACACAATTAATGCCCAAATGGTTGCTTGAGTTTCTTCAGGATTATTAGAAAACAATTTATTTTTTAAGGCTTTGGTTGCTGCAACATTAAATATACCTTGTTCTTCAATAAAATCATCATTTAATAAATCATCTTCAATGGTTGCTCGCAATTCGTTTCTAAACCAACTCATCAACGGCACTTCAAACCCATGTTTTGGTCTGTTGTAAATTTCTGTGGGCAACTCTTTTCTAAACGTATCCTGCAGAATTTTTTTCTTCATCTCCGAATTAATTTTAAATGCTGGTGGTAAAGAAAACGCAAAATTAACCAAACGATGGTCTAAAAATGGTGTTCTCACTTCTAAACTATTTGCCATACTCATGGCATCCACTTTTCGAAGCATATCTTGGGTTAATACCATTTTTACATCGGTATAAAGTACCTCATTTATATCACCATCTTTATGAATACAAGCGAATACATACTCTTCTTCCATATTTATTCTTTTTTATAAGCTTCATCAGGAGTAACAGGAAATTCTATTGCTTTATCTCTTATGATACCCATAGCAAGACCTAAACACATTCTACTAGTTTTAATA
>PFUQ01000049.1:0-147 GCA_002790175.1 Flavobacteriales bacterium CG_4_9_14_3_um_filter_32_8 | reverse complement strand
ACACGATCTATATATTCTACTATACCTTCTTTATATTCTTTATCATAAGTATAATTAAGATATGTTCTTTCTACATCTGCTAAAGTAGCATCAATAGTCTTTCTTAACCCTCCAATACTTTCAATATAGGGAAGGTCGTTTGCAGCC
>PFUQ01000252.1 GCA_002790175.1 Flavobacteriales bacterium CG_4_9_14_3_um_filter_32_8 | reverse complement strand
TCCTGCAATACATCAATTGATGTTGGGTGGTTTTGCATTCGGTGCTGTGTTTATGGCAACTGACCCAGTAACGGCATCTCAAACAGCCACAGGAAAAATTATTTACGGAGTATTTATTGGAGTAATGGCGATGCTGATAAGAGTATCAAATCCTGCATATCCAGAAGGTGTAATGTTAGCTATATTGTTGGGTAACGTGTTTGCACCATTAATTGATAATATGGTAGTTTCTTCAAACATTAAGAAAAGATTAAAAAGACTAAAAACAGCATAATTATGGCACTTGATAGAGATAGTAATGTATATACCGTAGCTTTTGCAACCATTATGGTAGTGATAGTTGGAGGTTTGTTAGCTTTTGTTTCAATGGGCTTGAGCCCAGCTCAAAAGGCTAACATTTCTAACGAAAAAATGCAAAATATTTTGCAAGCTATTGGTATTCCAGAAACTGATGGAATAATAAGAGAAAATGCTGGAAAAGTATTTAATGATTTCGTAAAACGAAGAATTACCATCAATTATAAAGGTGAAATTTTAAGTGATAAATCAGTATCTGATGAAATAAATCTAAAAGATAACTTGGATGCATTTAACATTGATCTTCGTAAAGAATACTCAAAATTTGTTAAGCCTATCATGAATAAATACAAAGGGGATAAAGAAAAAATTAAAGAAGAATTAAGCAAATCAACAAATATTCATTTCCCAATTTTTGTTTGTGAGAGCAATGGTAAAACCTATTATGTACTTTCAGCTAGTGGAAAAGGTTTATGGGATGATATTTGGGGATACGTTGGCTTAAATTCAGATTTAACATCAATAAATGGAGTTGTATTTGACCACAAAGGCGAAACACCAGGTTTGGGTTCAAAAATTACTGAAAAACCTTTTCAAAGCGGATTTTTAGGTAAAAAAATAGCCGATGAAAACCAATTTATGTCTATCCAAGTATTAAAACCAGGTAAAGAACTTAGCAAACATCAAGTGGATGGTATTAGTGGAGCAACTTTTACTGGTGCTGGTGTAAACGAAATGTTAAAACGAAACTTAGAAGTTTATTATAACTTTTTTAAAAGTAACCCTGAATTTTCAGGCAATCAACCAAAAGAAGAAGTAATCATTGAAACTGTAGCAAGTGATTCTACACTTGTAAGTGTAAATGATTCTATAAAATAAAAATCGCAAAACGTAAATAAAATAATTATGAGCGAAGCAAAAAAAGAGTCGTTGTTCTCTAAAAAGAATAAACAACTTATTTCAGGTCCGATAAATAAAACTAATCCAGTAACCATTCAAGTACTTGGAATCTGTTCTGCTTTGGCTGTAACTGTTCAAATGGACAATGCATTGGTTATGGGTATTGCAGTATTATCTGTAGTTGCAATTGGAAATGTTATCATTTCATCACTTCGAAATTTTATTCCAAGCCGTATTAGAATTATTGTTCAATTGGTTGTGGCTGCTGCGTTAGTTATTTGTGTAGATCAAATCCTTAAAGCGTATGTTTACGATGTATCTAAACAACTTTCAGTCTTTGTAGGTTTAATTATTACCAACTGTATTATTATGGGTAGATTCGAGGCTTTTGCTTTAGGAAATAAACCTTGGCCTTCTTTTTTGGATGGTATAGGAAATGGACTTGGATATAGTTTAGTGTTAGTGGTTGTTGCCTTTTTTAAAGAAGTCTTAGGTTCAGGAACAATTACTTTACCTGCAATTGGAAAGTTAACAATTGTGCCAGAAAGTGTTTATAGCTTTGGATATGAGAACAATGGATTGATGTTATTGCCTCCATCATCGTTAATTATTGTAGCACTATACATTTGGGTTCAAAAATCAAGAAACCCTGAATTAATTGATAAATAATAAAACTTTAATAGGGACAGGGGACAGGGGGACAAGGGAAATGTGATAAAAATTAGTCGAAATGAAAGATAATAAAACAATAGAAACTTTAAAAAATAAAAATGTATTGTAAATAGGTTGCTCGATATGACAAGGAAGGTATTTTTTTCAGTCCCCTTTTTCTTGTCCCCTGCTCCGAATAATAAAACTTTAATACTTTAAGAAAATGGAATTAGTTAATTTATTTATAAAAAGTGCCTTCATAGAAAATATGATTTTCACTTTCTTTTTGGGAATGTGTTCGTATTTGGCAGTTTCAAAAACAGTAAAAACTGCAGTGGGTTTAGGGGTAGCCGTAATATTTGTATTATTGGTAACTGTGCCTGTCAATTATATGTTAGAAACGTATGTGCTTAAAGAAGGTGCATTGGCTTGGATGGGTAGCGATTATGCTGATGTTGATTTAAGTTTCTTAAGTTTTATCATGTTTATTGCTGTAATTGCCTCTATCGTACAATTGGTTGAAATGTTGGTGGAGAAATTTTCTCCAGCTTTGTATGGAGCTTTGGGAATATTCTTGCCTCTTATTGCGGTAAACTGTGCCATTTTAGGGGCATCTTTATTTATGCAACAAAAACAATTTTCTAATGTTGGTGAAGCTACCGTTTATGGTGTAGGCTCAGGTTTTGGATGGTTTTTAGCCATTGTGTTGATTGCAGCCATCAGAGAAAAAATTAAATATTCTCACATTCCAGCTCCATTAAAAGGTGTTGGCATGGCTTTTATCCTTACTGGATTAATGGGATTAGCATTTTTAGGATTTTTAGGTTTCGAACTTTAATATTTAATATATGGACATAGGTGTAATAATTATAACCATCGTAGTTTTTTTAATTGTTGTTTTAGCATTGGTAAGTATTTTACTTTTTGCTAAATCGAAATTAATGCCTTCAGGTAAGATAAAAATCACAATCAATAACGATAAAGTAATTGAAGTGGACGGTGGTGGTACATTGCTTTCAACTCTCGGTAGTGTAGGAATATTTTTGCCTTCGGCTTGTGGTGGTGGTGGAACTTGTTTGCAATGCAGATGTCAGGTTAATAGCGGTGGAGGAAGTATTTTACCTACTGAAATACCAAACTTTACTCGTAAAGAAATTGCTGAACATTATCGTTTAGGTTGTCAGGTAAAAGTTAAAGAAAACATGGATATTCATATCCACGATGAAATTTTGGGCATTAAAGAATGGGAAGCAACCGTTGTTTCTAACTATAATGTTGCAACTTTTATCAAAGAATTTATTGTAGAATTACCAGAAGACATGAATTACAAAGCAGGAGGGTACATTCAAATTAAAATACCTGCAGGAGTTGTTAAGTATGCTGATATGGATATTACAGCTCATCCCCAAGATCATCCTGGCGAACCTGATAAATTTAAAAAAGATTGGGATAAATTCGGTTTGTGGCCATTGGTAATGAAAAACGAAGAAGAAGTTACTAGAGCTTATTCTATGGCTTCTTATCCTGCTGAAGGAAGACGAGTAATGTTGAATGTGCGTTGTGCTACACCTCCTTTTGATAGGGTAAAAGGTGGTTGGATGGATGTAAATCCTGGTATTGCATCTTCATTTATTTTTAGCAGAAAAGTAGGAGATAAGGTAAAAATTTCGGGTCCTTATGGAGAGTTTTTTATCAACGATTCAAATGCCGAAATGCTTTATATAGGAGGTGGAGCGGGTATGGCACCAATGCGTTCACATTTATATGAATTATTTAAAACCATAAAAACTGGTCGTAAAGTTACGTATTGGTATGGTGGTCGCTCTAAAGCTGAATTGTTTTACATCCATTATTTTAGAGATTTAGAAAAAGATTTTCCCAATTTTAAATTTTATTTGGCGTTATCAGAACCAATGGAATCAGATAATTGGAAAGTTAAAAAAGACACAAACGATTTAGAAGGTGATGGTTTTGTTGGTTTTATTCACAATGTAGTAATTGAACAATATTTAAGCAAACACGATTCGCCAGAAGATATAGAGTTTTACTTCTGTGGACCACCAATGATGAACAACGCTGTTGTTAAAATGTGCGATGAATGGGGAGTGCCAAAAGAAAATGTTCGTTTTGATGATTTTGGAGGATAATCATTCTTAAATTTATGTTAAACCCCGTTTGTCAACTAACAGATGTGGTTTTTTCATATTTTTAATACACTCAATAATAAAAATAGGGTTAGCATAATCATACCTTTTGAGAAAACTTTATTTTTCCTTTTCATAAAAATACATATTTAAAGACATTTTATTTACTTTCCTTTTAAGTCTTTCTCCAATAGGAGAGGGAAGGGTTGGTATTCCTTTCGGGATAATTAATGACTTACATTCAATTTTAGCTTTTGTGGTGGGTTTAACAGCAAATTTAATGGTTTTTCCGTTATAAAATTAGCTGTAAAGCCTAAAAACTTAATGTGAAATAACATACAAAAATAGTGTGGTTGGGGTTAATGGTTTTTGTAATGATTCCTTTGTCTGGAACAGGAGCTTACATGGGTGCAATCGCTTCAACAATATTTAATTTAAACGAAAAAGACTCATTTATTGCTATTAGTGTTGGAGTTCTTATTTCATCAATGATTATTGCAACTGGCACTCATTTTACTTTATCAAGAATTACTGGCACAATAGTTGTTAAATTTTTGTTAGTTTCTGAACTTAATATTATGAAAACAACTTTACTTGTTTCCTCTTTATTTATTGCTACTATTGCTTTTTCTCAAACAGATTCTTTAACAATTAAAGAAATACAATCTGGTACGGTAAAAGAAATTTTTTCAGTCATTAAAAGCACAACAACTAAACATGGTGAATACACAATGTATTACAATAACGTGCTTTTATGTAAAGGATATTATTACAACAATGAAAAAAATGGACCCTGGACAAAATATTATCCAAATGGTAGCATTAGTACAGTAGGAGCTTATATTAATGGAGAAAAAAATGGCATTTGGAAATTTATTTATGAAAACAATCAATTAGCAAGTATCTCACAATTTAATCATGGTGAAAAAACTGGAAAATGGGTTGGGTTTTATATGAATGGAGACACGAGCTGTGTGATGGAACATCAACCAGATTCTATTAATTCTACAATAACTCATATTACACTGTACTATCAGAAAAAAAATTCACAAAAGTATCAACCTTCAATCAAACAAAAAGAAATTTTCACAAAGAACTTATACGGACACTATTTTGATGATGTGTCATTATACTATGATAATGGGAATCTTTACCAACAAAGTTTTTTCATCGATAATAAATTAGATGGACCTATTACTTCTTTTTATAATGATGGTAAAGTTTGGGAAGGTTATACTTACGATAAAGGTAAATTAATGAATGTTAACTATATAAAAAGCCCATTCGGTGATAATTTTTCAAACCAGTTTGCTAACGGGAATGGTACTATTAAATTTTACAATTGCTTTGGAGCTCTTCAAAGCATTATTGATTACAAAAATGGAGTCGAAGATGGAAATGCCATCTATTATTATTCTGGAAGTGTTAGTGTGAAGTCAAAAAGAGCTGAAGGCACTTTTAGTGCAGGTGAAAAAACTGGGCAATGGAATTACTTTACAAATTCTTTGGATATATATCAAAAAATAACCTACAATAAAGATGGCAAAGCATTCGGAATTTTTTACAAAAGTGGAGGAGAAAGAATAGAAGCCAATTTACTTTATGGCAACTATCATGGGGAAGTGAAAGAATATGGCTTTAATAATTTACTACTTAGCACTTATACTTATAGAAATGGAGAATTACATGGAAAATATACAGATGATACTCGGCAATTAACAGAAAAAGGAGAATACTATTTTGGAAGTAGAATTAATATCGTTAATTTTTATAGAGGAGAGAAATTACGTGAAAGTGACACCATTAAAAATAACATTGCCGTTGATTCTTCTTTTTTTGAGGTAAAAAATATTGACTATACTCCACCAAAGAGAATGAGCAATTATAATCCAACAGAACATTCATTAGAAGCATCGTTCTTCGGTGGATATGAGAAAGAAGCTGAACACATTGCTGCATACATTCAATATCCTGATGCTGCAAAAATTAATAAAGTAACTGGAACTGTTTTATTAGAAATAAGTATTAATAGTTTTGGAGAGGTTACCGACATTAAATTGATAAAAGGAATTGGCTATGGATGCGATGAAGAAGCCATAAGATTAATAAAACAAATGCCCTTGTTTGAACCCGCATTAAATAGGGGAGTTCCTGTAGAATCTAAATTAGTTAGAACCATCCGTTTTCCAAAACCAAATAAAGGAAAAGAAATTTATGTTGATTACTACAAATACAGTTACAGCTTAAACAGCAGTCAGTTGATTAATTTTGAAAATTTTAAGTAAACACTAACACCTCAAAAACACCTATTTTTTGGGTTATTAAATCTAACTAAATATCTTTTTATTACTTTTGAAAATAGATAGCAATATTACTATCCGAAAAGTGAATTTTTAAGAACGAAAAAATGGATGTTTTCAAAAGCGGAGAAAAAAGTTCTTTTGCAAAAAAAAGCAGAAGCATGGCAAGAATACTTGCTATTGGAGCTACTTCTTTAGCTATCGTTTTTTGTTTATTTATTTATTTTTATTTTTCATCAAATTTATTTATTCGTGTTTTAGCTACAATTTTACCAACAACTTATCTATTCGCTTATGTACTTAGTTTTACTAAAACGACTAATAAAAAGCTATATGATATTATCTTTTTAGTTTTTATCTTTTCTTCATTAAGCATTTTATACATCGCTTACCAGTTTTCTTTTAATAGCGAATACATTATCCTAATGTTGGTTA
>PFUQ01000074.1:1001-25587 GCA_002790175.1 Flavobacteriales bacterium CG_4_9_14_3_um_filter_32_8 | reverse complement strand
CATAAAGTTTTTGAGTGAAGTGGCTAATTAATTATGAAAGTTACTTTCTTCCTTCATCATTGCTTCTATCTCCTCTATTGTTCTAGGAGCTTTTTCCGATAATATTTCCGGTCCAAGAGGGGTAATCAAAATATCATCTTCTATTCTAATTCCAATGTTCCACCATTTTGGGTCGCAGTCGGAGCCTTCTGGAATATAAATTCCTGGTTCAACAGTTATCACATTTCCTAGTTCTAATTCGTTATTTAAACCTGCATCATGAACATCCAAGCCTAAATAATGGGATGTTCCATGCATAAAATATTTTTGAACATGGTATCTTTTTTTAATAATACCGAGTTTTAACAAACCTTCAGCAATTACCCTTGTGGCAGCATCATGAGGTGCCCAAAATTTGTTGCCTACTTTACAAGAATCAATTCCTGCTTGCTGTGCTTTTAAAACAAGGCTGTAAATTAATTTTTCTTCTTCCGAAAACTTTCCACTTACAGGTAAAGTTCTAGTTACATCAGCGGTATAGCTATGATATTCAGCACCAATATCGCTTATCAATAAATTTTTTTCTGTTAATTTTTTTCTGTTGGTGTTATAATGAATAATGCAAGTATTTTCTCCACCACCCATAATAGAAGGGAATCCAGTGTATTCGGCTCCATTTTTCTTAAAAATATATTCAACTATTGCTTCGGATTGATATTCAGTCATGTTTGGTTTTAATGCTTTCATCAACTCAATTTGTGCTTCACAGGTAATATAAATAGCCTTCCTTAATAATCTAATTTCTTCTTCAGTTTTTATTTGTCTCAAACTGGCTAAAATATGAGGTAATTTATGTAAATCGATAGTAGTCAAATCTTGCGTTTTTAATTTAAAAGATTGAAGTAAACCATATAAATCTCCTTTCTCTGGAGTATTGGTAACATCTTCTCTAGGTTCAAAAATTAATACTTTATCAAATTTACTGTACTCATTATCAAACATTAAAAAAGATTCATTTTCCATTGCTGTTGCTAAACCTAACTCTTCTTTTGCTCCAATTATTCCTATTCTTTTTCCAGCCCATACCTCATTTTTTTTATCCTTTTTCTGAAGGAAAAGGATTTCATTGGTTTTTAAATTGCCTTTAAATTCTTGCTCTTCTTTATAAATGATAATAGCAGCATGTGGCTCCCTTAATCCAGTCAAATAATAAAAGTTGGGATCTTGATGATACTCGTAATTAATGTCGTTTGATCTATTTCTTATAGGGTTTGAGAAAATTACAGCAACAGAATTATTGGGCATAGAATCTCTTAAGGCTTGTCGGTTTTTAGCGAAAAATGATGCGTCTAGTAAATCGTTATCATATTCATTAGTAATATTTTGTTCAATGGGAAGGTGGTAATTAACTTCTTGAGCACAAAAAGAGAAAGGGGAAAATAATAGAAATAATACCCAATTTTTCATCATCATTAATTTCTTGCCACCAAAATCATTTCAGTTAATTGATGGAAGAAAGTTTTCCACAAATAATGAAAAGAAAAAGATGCTTGATTTTCACAAATTTGTAAGCATAAAAAAACGTCGCTACTAAAGTAACAACGTTTATATGAATAATAAAATATATTGTATTTTATAAAAATCCTTTTTGTTTAGCTTCTTTCATAGTCGCAGATATTCCATTTTTATCAATGGTTCTTAATGCTGCTGCAGAAACTTTTAAAGTAACCCATTTATCTTCTTCTGGTACAAAAAACTTTTTTGTTTGCAAGTTTGGATAAAATTTTCTTTTTGTTCTTCTTTTTGAGTGAGAAACATTATTACCTGTTATCACTTTCTTTCCTGTTATTTGACAAACTCTAGACATCTCTTTTCTCTTTTAAATTTGAGGACTGCAAAATAAATCATTTTTATTGAAATATTCAAGCAATTAATTATTAATAAATTTATTTTATTTTTTAGGAAGTACTTTGACTTACTCTTTTAAAATATAAATATAGTTAACCCCTTGAACTTTATAACGAAAATAACTACTTTCGTCCTTCAATATAATTACCTTAAAAACATAAAAAAATGGCAAAAATTAAAGTAGCAAATCCAATTGTAGAATTGGATGGTGACGAAATGACAAGAATAATTTGGCAATTTATTAAAGATAAATTAATTAACCCTTATTTAGAATTAGACATTAAATATTTCGATTTAGGAATAGAAAGCAGAGACGCCTCTAATGATCAGGTTACTATTGATTCTGCAGAAGCCATCAAAAAATATCATGTTGGAATAAAGTGTGCTACAATTACTCCCGATGAAGCTCGGGTGAAAGAGTTTAACCTTAAAAAAATGTGGAAATCTCCTAATGGAACAGTTAGAAATATTATTGGAGGAACAATTTTTAGAGAACCTATTATTTGTAAAAATGTACCTCGTTTAGTACCCAACTGGACAAGCCCAATTTGTATGGGACGTCACGCTTTTGGCGACCAGTATAAAGCTACAGATACTGTTATTAAAGGAAAAGGGAAATTAACCATGACGTTTACACCCGAAGATGGAAGAGACGCAATAACTTGGGATGTTTTCAATTATCCAGGTGATGGTGTTGCCATGGCAATGTATAATTTAGACGACTCTATTTATGGTTTTGCTCGTTCTTGCTTTAACCAAGCAATTGCAAAGAAATGGCCTTTATACTTATCCACAAAAAACACCATTTTAAAAGCTTATGATGGGCGTTTTAAAGATATTTTTGAAGAAGTTTATCAAAATGAATTTAAAACAGAGTTTGCTAAATTAGGAATAACTTATGAGCATCGTTTAATTGATGATATGGTTGCCTCTGCTCTAAAATGGCACGGCGATTTTATTTGGGCTTGTAAAAATTATGATGGCGATGTGCAATCCGATACTGTTGCTCAAGGTTTTGGATCTCTAGGGTTAATGACTTCAGTTTTATTAACACCCGATGGAAAAACAATGGAAGCAGAGGCTGCTCATGGAACAATTACTCGTCATTATAGAATGCATCAGCAAGGTAACAAAACATCTTCTAACCCTATTGCTTCCATTTTTGCTTGGACTAGAGGCCTGGCTTTTAGAGGGAAATTAGATAATAATCAAGCATTAATTGATTTCTGTACAACATTAGAAAAAGTTTGTGTGGATACTGTTGAATCTGGTATTATGACTAAAGATTTAGCACTTTGTATTTATGGCGAAAGGTTAAATGATTCTAATTATGTTACTACTGAGGATTTTTTAGATGCGTTGGATAAAGGATTAAAAGCCAAAATGGCTTAATACATTATCCTGATAGAATTAAAAAGGTGTTCAATCAAACACCTTTTTTTTATAATAGTTACTTTTGGTAAGTAAAAATGGTATAAAAATAGTTATTACTAAAAACATGAAAACAACAGTAGAAATAAGTAATTATCCTTTAAATGCAGAGTACATTCCGCCAATAAAAAACTTTATTGACCGATTAAATCTGAACAAAAACATTCAAGTAAAAACTAATGCAACCAGCACACATATTGTTGGAGATTACGATGAGGTAATGGCAGTGCTTCAAAAAGAAATTAAAGTTTCTTTTGAAAAATATGGCAAAATGATTTTTGTAATGAAAGTATTAAATGGTGAATTGGCTATTTAATAATTTTGATTTAATATTAGAAATTGTAGCTGTAATTTTTGGAATTGCTTATGTTATTTTAGCAGCCAAAAACAAAATTTCTTGCTGGATATTTGGCATTGTTGGTTCAGTACTCAGCATTTTTCTTTTTGTAGTTTATGCCAAATTATATGCCGAATCGGTGTTGTACTTATTTTATGTATTTGCCGGAATTTATGGTTGGGTAAATTGGAAAAAACTAAAAGAGGAAAATCAAGTTTATCAGCACAACTTAAAAACACATCTGCAAATTATTATTGGGGGAACAATCGTTACTTTTTTGTTTTACTATGCCATGACTTATCTTTTTAGTGGAGCCAAAAAACCTTTAACGGATTCTTTCACTACTATTTTTAGCTTTATAGCAACTTATTTAACAACCAGAAAATGGATAGAAAATTGGATTTATTGGGTAGTAATAGATGCAGTTACCACTTATCTTTATTTTAGCAGAGGTCTAGAAATTTATTCAATCTTAATGTTAGCTTATTCATTTATTGCCATATATGGATATTTAGAATGGAAAAAATTAACAATTATTAAAATTGCTTAAAAAATTTGTCATAACTGGGCCAGAATCTACTGGTAAATCAACACTTACGAAATTGTTGGCAGAACAGTATCATTCAATTTGGGTCAAAGAATATGCCAGAGAATATTTAGAGAAACTCAACAGACCTTACCAATTAGAGGATATTTTGTTGATGGCAAAAGAACAACTCCAACAAGAACAAAGGGCTGAATCAATCACTTTAAAGTATCTTTTTTTAGATACCGACTTAACCGTTTTTAAGGTTTGGTTAAGCGAAAAATACTCCCAAGAAGTAGTTTGGGTTGAAGAAGAGATAAAAAATTCGAAAAATAAAATTTTCTTCTTATGTGATATTGATATTCCATGGCAACCAGATCCTTTAAGAGAATATCCACGTTTAAGTGACAGAACTCGGCTTTTTAATGAGTACAAAAAATTATTAGAAAAGTATCGACTCACTTATCATATTATTTCTGGAGATATCACCTCTAGATTAAAAAAATGCAAAGAAATAATTAACAATACAATATAATTTATACTTTTGCTTCGTCTCATAGGGGTGCCTTACTTTACAGGCTGAGATTATACCCGTTTTTTCTGTTTTGCAGAAAAATAAACCTGATCCAGATAATGCTGGCGTAGGTAAGTTAATAAATAAGTTAAACATAACGAATGTGTTGCCCCACATCGTTCGTCAAAAAATTTTAAAAATGAAAAAAATTATTTTTTTGACGGTAGCACTTGCCTTTTCAGTCAATTGCTTCTCACAATTTTCAATTTCTGGAACAGTAAAAGATTCATTATCTAATCCAATTACTGGTGCAACTATAAGAATTACTAAAACTTTTAAAGGTGTTTTTTCAGATAATAATGGTGCTTATCAATTAAAAAATTTGGCTGCTGGCAATTATGATATTGAAGTCAGTTTTATTGGCTATCAAATCCAACATTATAGTATAAAAGAATTATACAAAGATGAAACGCTAGATTTCAAATTGTTAAAAGCAGAACAATTATTAGACGAATTTATTGTTGCCGGAACAAGGGTTGAAGAAAATAATCCATTTGCTCATACCAATATTTCTATTGAAGAGTTAGAGAAAAATAACCTCGGACAAGACATTCCTATTTTATTGCAAAATTCTGTTTCTATGGTTTCTACCAGCGATGCAGGTGCAGGAGTGGGTTATACAGGTTTTCGTTTAAGAGGCTCTGATGCTACTAGAATTAATGTAACCGTTAATGGAATTCCTTTAAACGATGCCGAATCGCAAGGTGTGTTTTGGGTAAATATGCCCGATTTTGCTTCTTCTACCGAAAATATTCAAATTCAACGAGGGGTAGGCACATCTACCAATGGAGCAAGTGCTTTTGGAGGTTCGGTTAATTTACAAACAACTACTTTAAAAGAGCAGGCTTATGGTGAACTTTCCACTTCTTATGGAACATTTAATACTCAAAAATATACTGCAAAAATGGGTACTGGCGTATTGAATAATAAATGGGCTTTTGATGGTAGAGCTTCCTACATCAAATCTGATGGTTACATTGATAGAGCAACTTCCGACTTAAAAAGTTATTATTTCTCTGGAGGATATTATGGCAAAAAAACAGCGGTAAAAGCGGTAGTGTTTGCTGGTAAAGAAAAAACGTATCAATCGTGGTGGGGGACACCAGAAAGTAGAATTTTAGGCAACAAAAAAAACATGGAAACTCATGCAGCCAACAATTGGTTAGATTCTGCTCAAACCTATAATTTATTAAACAGTGGAAGAACTTATAATTATTACGAATATGAAAATGAAACGGACAACTACCAACAAGACCACTTTCAGTTGCATTTTTCTAACCAGTTTAACGATAACTTTAATGCTACAGTTGCTTTACACTATACATATGGAAGAGGTTATTATGAACAATTTAGAAAACAAGATGCTTTTGCTAATTATGGATTAGCCGATTTAGTTATTGGAACCACTACTATCACTAATTCTGATATTATTAGAAGAAGATGGTTAAGTAATGATTTTTATGGAGCAACTTATAATTTAAATTACAAGACCAATAAAATTGAAGTTACCTTAGGAGGTGCTTTTAATGTTTATGATGGTTACCATTATGGGGAAATTGTTTGGGCTCAGTACGCAAATACTTCTCAAATTGGAGACTACTATTATTTTAACCGCGGTTTAAAAAAAGATTTTAATTCCTACTTGAAATTTAATTATTTAATAGGTTCAACAACTAATTTTTATATCGATTTGCAAGAAAGAACAATTGATTATTCAGCGGTAGGGAACGATAATAATTTAATAGATTTTCTAGTAGATACCAACTTTATGTTCTTTAATCCAAAAGCAGGAATAGCACATCAGTTCAATGAGAAGATAAAAATGTATGGTTCTTTTAGTGTAGGAAATAAAGAACCAAGCAGAGATGATTTCGTTGATAATTCGGCAGCTAAACAACCCAAACATGAAACACTTTTTGATTACGAATTGGGATTGGAAATCAAATTTAAAAAAGCACTCATTCAAGGAAATTTCTACTTTATGGATTATACCAATCAGTTAATTGTAACGGGCGAATTAAACGATGTTGGTGCTAGCATCAGAACCAATGTGGTTAAAAGTTATCGAGTAGGATTTGAATTGCAAACGAGTTTGTTAATTAGCAAAAAAGTGAAGTTAAATTTGAACGCTACGTATTCGCAAAACAAAATACAAGATTTTACAGAAGTGCTTTACGATTACACGGTTGGTTATGACGTTGTGGAAAATAATTACACCAATACCGACATTGCTTTTTCTCCTAACATTATTGCAGCAGCTTCCATTGAATACATGCCCATAAAAGCATTGAGTTTGGTGTTGCAAAATAAGTATGTAGGCGACCAATTTTTAGACAATACTTCCAATAAAAACAAAAAATTAGCTGCTTATCAAACGGTTGATGCAAGAATTTCTTACACTTTGTTTCCTAAAAGTTTAAAGGAACTGTCGATAAATGTGATGGCAAATAATATTTTAAACACGATGTACAGCAGCAATGGTTATACATACAGTTATATTTATGGAGATTTAATTACCGAGAATTTTTATTACCCACAAGCAGGTACTAATTTTTTGGCTGGGTTAACGATGAAGTTTTAAATACACACGTCTTTGCGAAGGAGGAACGACTGAAGCAATCTTATTATTGATTGTCTTTTATTTTTAAATGGTCGAACTTCGGGGTAGCTTACAAGGGTATCGAATCATTCTTATAAAATTTAGCCACACGTGTTTCAATTTCAATAGCCACAATAAGTGGGGTAGAAGCTTTTATTGATTAAGCTGAAACTAGTTTTTTGCTTTTTATAATATTCTCGATAAAGTTATCAAACAAATACCGAGAGTCATGAGGACCTGGTGAAGCTTCTGGATGATATTGTACAGAAAAAATACTTTTGTCTTTTAATCTTAATCCTGCAAGAGTACCATCATTTAAATGTTTATGAGTAATTACAATATTATTATTTTGATTCGCAGATTCTGTATCTACCACAAATCCATGATTTTGTGAAGTTATTTCACCTTTTCCTGTTTCTATGTTCATTACAGGGTGATTACATCCTCTATGCCCATTAAACATTTTAGATGTAGTTAAACCACATGAAATAGCTAATAGTTGATGCCCTAAACAAATTCCAAAAACTGGTAATCCTGCTGCTGTAATTTGCCGAACTGTTTCAATTTGTTTTGCCATTACAGAAGGGTCTCCTGGTCCATTAGACAATAAAAATCCATCTGGATTCCATTCCTTCATTTCGTTTATGGAAACATCCATAGGAAATACTTTCAGATAACAATCTCTATCTGCCAAGCATTTTAATATGTTTTTTTTAATCCCTAAGTCTAATACAGCCACTTTAAAAGAAGCATTTTCTTTTCCAAAAAAGTAAGGTTTTTTGGTGCAGACTTTCGAAGAAAGTTCTAACCCTTCCATAGAAGGGACTTCAGCTAATTTCTTTTTTAAAATTTCTACATCAAAAATTTCAGAGGAAATGATGGCATTCATTGCTCCTTTATCTCTAATGTGACGCACTAAAAAACGGGTGTCAACATCAGAAATAGCAACAATTTTTTGGTTTTCAAAATATTCTTGAAGAGATGAGTCGGCTGATTCTCGAGAATACATAGTAGAAAATTTTTTACAAACTAATCCCGAAATATTAACATTCTCAGACTCCACTTCATTTTTGGATACTCCGTAATTACCAATATGAGCGGTTGTTGCTACCATTATCTGTCCGTAATAGGAGGGGTCTGTAAAAATTTCTTGATAACCAGTCATTCCAGTGTTAAAACAAATTTCTCCTGTGGTTGTTCCAATTAATCCAGCAGCAATTCCTTGCAACATAGTGCCATCTTCTAGCAATAAAACTGCTTTGTTTTTTGAGTCTATAATCATAAAGTTATCATATAAAAAAAGGATAAAGTAAAAATACTTTATCCTTTTCTATTTATCTATAAAAATCAATTCTAATCTTCTTTTTTCTCTTCTTCTGAATGATCTTCTTTAACTTCATCATTTTTTGCTTCAACTTTAATCTCAGCAATTGGTTCTTCAATTACTTCAGCTTTTGTATCAGCTTCAGTAACTTTTCCTGTTGTTTTTGCAGCAGGAGTTGATGGAGCATCAGTTTTCTTAGTACTTCTTCTTCTTCTAGAAGCACCAGATTTTTGTTTAGCATCTTTCAACATATTTTCGTTGTAATCCACTAACTCTATAAAGCACATTTGTGCATTATCTCCTATTCTAAAACCTGTTTTTAGAATTCTGGTATATCCTCCTGGTCTATCAGCAATTTTTACCGAAATATCTCTAAACAATTCAGTTATCGTTTCTTTATTTTTTAAGTAACTAAAAACAGTTCTTCTTGAATGAGTTGAATCTGTTTTAGATTTAGTTAGCAAAGGCTCAATGTATTTTTGTAATGCTTTTGCTTTAGCAACTGTAGTACTCACTCTTTTATGCTCGATAAGAGAACAAGCCATATTAGCCAACATAGCTTTTCTATGAGGAGCTTGTCTGCTTAAATGGTTAAATTTCTTTCCGTGTCTCATCTCTTTATTCTTTATCTAATTTATATGCTGCAACATTCATCCCGAATGTTAAACCTTTATTTTCTACTAATTCATCCAATTCAGTTAACGACTTTTTACCGAAGTTTCTAAATTTCAATAAATCATTTTTATTAAATGTAACTAAATCACCTAATGTATCTACATCAGCAGCTTTCAAACAATTTAACGCTCTAACAGATAAATCCATATCAATTAGTTTAGTTTTTAATAATTGTCTCATGTGCAATGAATCTTCATCAAAATCTTCTACTTCAGATTTTTCTTCGGTATCTAATGTAATTCTCTCATCAGAGAACAACATAAAATGATGAATTAATATTTTTGCTGCTTCTGTTAATGCTTCTTTTGGATGAATAGATCCATCAGTAGTAATTTCGAATACTAATTTTTCGTAATCTGTTTTTTGACCAACTCTATAGTTTTCAATGTTGTATTTAACATTTTTTATTGGAGTATGTATTGAGTCTATTGCAATAACACCAATATTGCTGTCAGAAATTTTATTTTCTTCTGATGGAACGTATCCTCTTCCTTTACCAATAGTTAATTCTAACTGTAGGTTAATTGATGATTCCATGTTACAAATAACATGATCAATATTTAATACTTGAAAAGCAGAGGTAAATTTTCCGATATCTCCCGCAGTCAATTTATCCTGACCTTTAACAGAAACCATCAATGTTTCTTTATCTGTACCTCCAATTTGTTGTTTAAATCTAACTTGTTTAAGATTTAAAATTATTTGAGTAACATCTTCAAGGACTCCTTTAATTGTAGAAAATTCATGATCTACTCCTTCTATTTTTACTGATGTTATTGCAAAACCTTCTAAAGAGTTTAATAGTACTCTTCTCAAAGCGTTTCCTACTGTAATACCGTATCCTGGTTCTAAAGGACGGAATTCGAAAGTTCCGAAAAAATCGTCAGAATTAACCATGATTACTTTATCTGGTTTTTGGAAATCTAAAATTGCCATAGTTTTAATTTTTATTTTAAAATTATTTAGAGTAGAGTTCTACTATTAATTGTTCTTTGATGTTTTCTGGTATTTGTGTTCTTTCAGGTGTGGTAATAAATCTACCTGCCATGTGATGCACATTCCAGTCTAACCAATCAGATTTTACAGGGTTTGCTGCTAATGAAGCTGTAATCGATTCTAAAGATTTAGATTTTTCTCTAATACCAACTTCATCACCTTCTTTTACTATAAATGAAGGGATGTTCATTACCTTACCATTAACAGTAATGTGTTTGTGTCCAACTAATTGTCTTGCACCACTTCTAGATGGAGAGATGCCAAGTCTAAATACTACATTGTCTAAACGAGATTCGCAAAGTTGTAAAAGTACTTCTCCTGTAATCCCTTTTTTTCTTGAAGCTGTTTTAAATAAATTAGAAAATTGTTTTTCTAAGATACCATAGGTATATTTAGCTTTTTGCTTTTCTGCTAATTGTATAGCGTACTCAGATTGTTTACCTCTTCTTTTATTAGGACCGTGTTGTCCAGGAGGGTAATTTTTTTTCTCCAATACTGCATCAGGGCCAAAAATTGGTTCTCTGAATTTTCTTGCGATTTTTGATTTTGGACCGATATATCTAGCCATTTTATTTAAATTTTTAAAAGAGAAATTATGAATTAAGGTCAGTATCCTTCGATAATGAATTCTCTTTTTTGGTTATTAATTATTATACTCTTCTTCTTTTTGGTGGACGACAACCATTATGAGGTAGTGGTGTAATATCTACAATTTCAGTTACAACTATTCCATTGTTATTTAGTGTCCTCATTGCAGATTCTCTTCCATTACCTGGTCCTTTAACAAATACCTTTACTTTTCTTAATCCGTTTTCAAAAGCTTCTTTTGCACAATCTTCTGCAGCCATTTGGGCAGCATAAGGTGTGTTTTTTTTAGAGCCTCTAAAGCCCATTTTTCCAGCTGAAGACCAAGAAATAACTTGTCCAGTACCATTAGTTAAACTAATGATGATGTTATTAAAAGAAGCGTGGATGTGAGCTTCTCCGTAAGCTTCCACTTTTACTTTTTTCTTCTTTTTTATGTTTGTTTTTGCCATTATATAAAGCGTCTTTATTTACTATTTAGTTACTTTTTTCTTATTTGCAACTGTTTTTTTCCTTCCTTTTCTTGTTCTAGCATTATTTTTTGTGCGTTGACCTCTAAGTGGTAATCCAGCTCTATGTCTAATACCTCTATAACAACCAACATCCATTAATCGTTTGATGTTTAATTGTACTTCGGATCTTAAAGCACCTTCTATTTTAAACCTATCAGTAATAATTTTTCTGATTTTAGATAAATCATCATCATTCCAATCTTGTACTTTTTTATCTTCAGAAATTTCTGCTTCTGCTAAAATACTTTTAGCACTAGATCTTCCTATACCGAAAATATAAGTTAATCCGATAACGCCTCGTTTTTGATTTGGTAAATCTATACCTGCAATTCTTGCCATTTCTATTTAGTTTAGAGTTTAGAGTTTAGAGTTTAGAGTTGCTATAAACTCGAAACTTTAAACTCGGAACTTTTTTATCCCTGTCTTTGTTTAAACTTTGGGTTTTTTTTGTTAATTACATACAAAGTGCCTTTTCTTCTAACGATTTTGCAGTCTGCACTTCTTTTTTTTATGGATGCTCTTACTTTCATCTTTTTTTCTATTTATTGTTCCCTAATTAGAGAATTTAATTATTTATACCTAAATGATATTCTCCCTTTTGATAAATCATAAGGAGACATTTCTAATTTTACTTTATCACCTGGCAATATTCTAATATAATGCATTCTCATTTTACCAGAGATATGAGCTGTAATAATGTGTCCATTTTCTAGTTCAACACGAAACATGGCATTAGATAATGCTTCTATAATTGTTCCGTCTTGTTCTATAGATGCTTGTTTTGCCATTCTATTTATTACAATTTATTTCTTAATACTTCTTCAACAAATTCATGTGTTGATAAAACTTGTGCTTTTCCTTTCCTTATTGCTACATCATGCTCAAAATGTGCCGAAGGTAAACCATCTGATGTAACTACAGTCCAACCATCCTCATGTTGTCTAACATTCCTTTTCCCTAAGTTAATCATAGGTTCAATTGCTATTACCAATCCTTCTTTTAGTTGCATACCATATCCTCTTTTCCCATAATTGGGTACTTCTGGAGCTTCATGCAAATTTCTTCCTAATCCATGCCCTACCAATTCTCTAACTACACCGTATCCATTTTTCTCTGCATGTTCTTGCACAGCAAAACCGATATCTCCAATTCTATTCCCAACAATAGCAACTTCAATTGCTTTTGCTAAACATTCCTTTGTTACTTGCAATAATTTTTTAATTTCTGGTTTTACTTCTCCTACTTCAAAAGTATAAGCAGCATCTCCATAAAATCCGTTTAAAATTGTACCACAATCAACAGAGATAATATCTCCACTTTGTAAGGGTTTATTGTTTGGAATTCCATGAACTACAGCTGAATTTAATGAAGTACATAATGTATTTGGAAATCCATTATATCCTTTAAACCCAGGAATAGCATTATTATCCCTAATAAACTCTTCAGCAATTTTATCTAAATCAAGAGTTGTAACTCCTGGTTTGATTAATTTAGCGACTTCAGCCAAAGTTTTTCCAACAAGCAAAGAACTTTCTTTTAATAACTCTATTTCTTCTTCTGTTTTATAAAATATCTTACCCATCAATAATTAACAAATTACCCAGCCATTCCCATACCAGTAGTTGATCTACCTTTTATCTTACCTGTTTTCATTAATCCATCATAATGACGCATTAATAAATGACTCTCTATTTGTTGTAATGTATCTAAAATAACCCCAACCATAATTAATAGGGAAGTTCCGCCAAAAAAATATGCGAAAGATTGATTAACCCCTGCCATTGAAGCAAATGCTGGTAATATTGCAACTAATCCTAAAAACATGGAGCCTGGTAATGTTATTTTTGACATTACTTCATCAATAAATTCTGCGGTTTTTTTACCTGGTCTAATTCCTGGTATGAAACCACCATTTCTTTTCATGTCATCTGCCATTTGATTTGGATTAACAGTTACAGCAGTATAAAAGTAAGTAAATGCAATAATCATTAAAAAAAATGTTAAATTGTAACCAAATCCATTAGGATTACCAAAAACATTGATTATCCATGATGAAGCTCCACCTGCTCCAAAACTTGCAACTGTCATTGGTACAAACATAATTGCTTGAGCAAAAATAATTGGCATTACACCAGCGGCATTTACTTTTAAAGGAATGTATTGTCTAACTCCTCCATATTGTTTATTTCCAACAACACGTTTTGCGTACTGCACTGGTATTCTTCTTGTTCCTTGCACTAATAAAATGGCAATAATAATTACAATTAATAAAAGGGCAACCTCTACTAATAAGATAATTGGACCACCAACGCCACCAACTCCAAATCTAGATCCAATTTCGAACACAAATGATGATGGTAATTTAGAAATAATACCAATCATAATTAGTAAAGATATTCCATTTCCAATACCTTTTTCAGTGATTCTTTCACCTATCCACATTACAAACACAGTACCTGTAATTAGTAACAATACTGTAGAAAACCACCAAAGTGGTCCATCATCAAGAACTACCCCTTGGTGATTTGTGATTTGAGAAGCAATGTAACCTGGTGCTTGAAAACCAGTAATAGCTATTGTTAAAACCCTTGTTATTTGATTTATTTTTCTTCTTCCACTTTCTCCTTCTTTTTGTAATCTTTGGAAATAAGGAATTGCCATTCCTAACAATTGAATTACAATAGAAGCGGAAATATATGGCATTATTCCTAATGCAAAAATTGATGCTCTAGAAAATGCACCACCAGCGAAAATATTAATTAAATCCATAATTCCACCACCAGCTTTTGCATCGTTAACAACTTTCAATACTTCAGCATCAACACCTGGTAATACTACATAAGAACCTAATCTATATACTAATAACAAACTAAGAGTAGTAAGAATTCGTGCACGTAAATCTTCAATGCTCCAAATGTTTTTTATGGTCTGTAAAAATTTTCTCATTCTGGTTTTAAATTACAATGAATTTGCTGTTCCTCCAGCAGATTCAATAGCTGCTTTTGCAGAAGCTGAATAAGCGTTTACAGTAACTTCTAGTTTTGCTTTCAATTCACCTCTTCCTAAAATTTTAACTAAATCGTTTTTAGATACCAATCCGTTTTCCATTAATATCTCTTTAGTAATTTCTTTCACTTTTTTAGTTTCAGCAAGAAATTGTAGTGTATCAAGGTTAATCCCCTTAAACTCTTTTCTGTTGATGTTAGTGAATCCAAACTTAGGTACTCTTCTTTGAAGTGGCATTTGGCCACCTTCAAATCCGATTTTACGTGAATATCCAGATCTTGATTTAGCACCTTTATGACCTCTAGTTGAAGTTCCACCTCTTCCTGATCCTTGACCACGTCCTACTCGCTTACGCTGTTTTGTTGAGCCTTCCGCAGGTTGTAAATTTGATAAGTCCATTTTAATTTTATTAACTATTAAATTATTTTATTACTTCTACTGATAGTAAGTGTTTCACTTTCTCAATCATTCCCATTATTTGGGGTGTTGCTTCATGTTCAACTGCGTTATTCATCTTTCGAACACCTAATGCTATTAAGGTTTTCTTTTGACGAGCAGGTTGTTTAATCTTACTCTTAGTTTGTTTTATTATTACTTTTCCCATTTTCTCTTAGATTTCTCTATCCGTTAAAAACTTTATCTAGTTCAATTCCTCTTTGATCTGCTACTGTATATGCATCTCTTAAATTAGCTAATGCATCTAAAGTTGCTTTAACCACGTTGTGTGGGTTTGAAGAACCTTTTGATTTTGCTAGTACATCTGTAATTCCAACACTTTCAAATACTGCACGCATAGCTCCACCAGCAATAACTCCAGTACCATGTGCTGCAGGTCTGATAAAAACTCTTGCTCCACCAAATTTTCCATTTTGCTCATGAGGAACAGTTCCATTAATTATTGGAATTTTAATACAATTTTTTTTAGCTACATCTATACCTTTAGTTATTGCTTCTGTTACTTCGTTAGCTTTTCCTAAGCCATGTCCAACAATACCTTTTTCGTCACCAACAACTACGATTGCAGAAAAACTAAAATTTCTACCACCTTTAGTAACTTTGGTTACTCTATTAATAGCTACTAGTTTATCTTTTAACTCAGTTTCTGTAGCTCTTACCCTTTTTGTATTTGAGTTTGCCATAATTTCTTTATATCAATTTAAAATTTAAGCCCTCCTTCACGTGCAGCTTCAGCTAAAGCTTTAACTCTTCCGTGATATAAGTAGCCACCTCTGTCAAAAGTAATAGTTGAAATCCCTGCTTTAACAGCTTTTTCAGCAATAGCTTTGCCTACAATTGCAGCTATTTCTGTTTTTGTTCCTTTTGCTTTTACATCTTTTTGTTTAGAACAAGCGGATACTAATGTAACTCCAGTTTCATCATTAATAATTTGAGCATAAATCTCTTTATTGCTTCTAAATACAGATAATCTTGGTTGTTCTGTAGTTCCAGTAACAATCTTTCTGATTCTTCTTCTTATTCTTAATCTTCTATCTTTTTTACTCAGTGCCATGATAGCTTAATTTATTATGCTTTTTATTTTGATGCTGATTTACCAGCTTTTCTTCTTAATTGTTCCCCTACGAACTTAATACCTTTTCCTTTATAAGGTTCTGGTTTTCTCAATGATCTAATTTTTGCGGCTACATGTCCAATTAATTGTTTGTCATGTGATTCTAATGTAATAATAGGGTTTTTACCTCTTTCTGCTACAGCTGTAGCTTTAATTTCTTTTGGTAATTCAAACATTATACTATGAGAATACCCTAACAATAATTCTAATCGTTGATCTTGAACTGTTGCTCTATATCCAACCCCAACTAATTCTTGTTCCGTTTTAAAACCTTTAGAAACTCCTTCAATCATGTTGTAAATTAAAGATCTGTACAAACCATGTTTAGCTTTATGATCTTTTTGTTCTGTATGTCTTACTAAGTTAATAATATTATCATTAACTTCTACAGTAATTGCTGTATCAATATCTTGTAATAGTTCACCCTTTGGGCCCTTAACTGTTACTAATCCCTTTTCAATTTTCACTTCAACTCCTTTAGGGACTTCTATAGGTGCATTTCCTATTCTTGACATAACTTAAATACTTTCTTAATTAATAAACGTGACATAATATTTCTCCACCAACATTTTCTCTTCTTGCTTCTTTATCGGTCATTACACCTTTTGAAGTTGAAACGATGGCGATACCTAAACCATTAATAACTCTCGGCATTTTATCTGTAGGAGCGTATTTTCTTAGTCCAGGTTTACTTACTCTTGTTAATTTGGTTATCGCTGGAATTTTTGATTCAGGATGATATTTCAAAGCAATTTTAATATTACCTTGAACTGTTTCATCTTCGAATTTATAATTCAATATGTAACCTTGATCAAACAAAATTTTGGTCATTTCTTTCTTAATGTTTGATGCTGGTATTTCAACAATTCTATGTTTGGCAGCTACTGCGTTTCTAAGTCTTGTTAAATAATCTGCTATTGGATCTGTCATTTTTAATCCTGTTTTAAATAATAATTTTTATCAATTACCAACTTGCTTTTGTAATTCCTGGAATTAATCCAGCAGAAGCCATTTCTCTAAAAGTAACACGAGAAATACCAAATTGTCTTATATATCCTCTTGGTCTTCCAGTTAATTTACATCTATTGTGCAATCTAACTTTAGAAGAGTTTTTAGGTAGTTTTTGTAACGCTTCCCAATCACCAGCTGCTTTTAAAGCAGCTCTTTTATCTGCATAAAGAGCTACTAATCTTTCTCTTTTGCGTTCTCTCGCTTTCATTGATTCTTTAGCCATGTCTATATTTTTTTCTTAAATGGAAAACCAAATTCTGTTAATAATGCCATTCCTTCTTCATCAGATTTTGCTGATGTAACCATTGTTATATCCATCCCACTAACATTTTTAATTTTATCAATATTAATTTCTGGAAAAATAATTTGTTCTTTAATACCTAAAGTATAATTTCCTTTTCCGTCAAATCCTTTTATTTCAACACCTCTAAAATCTCTGGTTCTTGGTAATGCAACAGCAACTAATCTATCTAAGAACTCAAACATTTGGTCTCCTCTTAAGGTAACTCTTGCTCCAATAGGCATTCCTTTTCTTAATTTGAAATTAGAAATATCCTTTTTAGAATAGGTTACATTTGCTTTTTGTCCAGATATTAATGTCATTTCTTCTACAGCAGAATCAACTAATCTTTTATCCGAAACAGCATCACCAACTCCTTGGTTTAAGCATATTTTTTGTAGTTTAGGAACCTGCATCACAGATGTGTATCCAAACTTTTCTTTTAAAGAAGGGATTATTTCTTCTTTATATTGTTTTTTTAATCTAGGTGTATAGCTCATTTTAAATTACCTCCCCCGACTTTTTAGCGTATCTTACTTTTTTCCCATTTTCGTCCAATTTTCTTCCTACTCTTGTTGGTTCACCTGATTTAGGGTCAATAACCATTAGGTTAGAAATATGAATTGGAGCTTCTATCTTGATGATTCCTCCATCAGGATTTGCAGCATTAGGTTTGGTGTGTTTAGATATTTTTTTTATATCCTTACCTTCAACTATTGCTCTATTTTTTTCGGCTAATACTTTTTTAATAACCCCTTGAGCTCCTTTGGATTCTCCGGCAATTACCTTTACAGTATCTCCTTTTTTAATGTGTAATTTAGACATATCTAAAATTTAATCTTTTTATAGTACCTCAGGTGCTAATGATACAATTTTCATAAACTCCTTTTCTCTCAGTTCTCTTGCAACAGGTCCAAAAATACGGGTTCCTCTCATTTCTCCAGCGTCATTTAATAGAACGGCAGCGTTATCATCAAACCTAATGTATGAACCATCGGGTCTTCTAATTTCTTTTTTAGTTCTAACAACTACAGCTTTTGCAACGGCTCCTTTTTTAATGTTACCTGATGGTATTGCTTGTTTTACAGCTACAACAATAGTATCTCCAATTGAAGCGTATCTTTTTTTAGATCCACCTAATACTTTAATACAAAGCACTTCTTTAGCACCACTGTTGTCTGCAACTTTTAATCTAGATTCTTGCTGTATCATAATTACTTAGCTCTTTCAATAATTTCCACTAATCTCCAACATTTATTTTTGCTCATAGGTCGTGTTTCCATAATTTTAACAGTGTCTCCAATGTTACAATCATTTTTTTCATCATGAGCCATAAATTTAGTTGTAGCTTTTACGAATTTACCATATATAGGGTGTTTCACTTTTCGCTCAACTGAAATAACAATGGATTTATCCATTTTGTTACTCATTACTAAACCTACTCTTTCTTTTCTTAAATTTCTATTTTCCATTTCAAGAATATTTATTTTGCTTGAAGCTCTCTTTTTCTTAATTCTGTTTTAAGTCTAGCAACAGTTCTTCTAGCTAGTTTAATTTGCATTGGATTCTCTATTGGAGAAACCGCATGGCTTAATTTTAATTTAGAAAGCACATCTTTTTGTTCTGCAAATTTTTCAGTTAAATCGTCAACCGAAAGATCTTTTATATCAACTTGTTTCATAATCCTAATTATTTTCCGTCGTAATCTCTTCTAACAATAAACTTTGTTTGAATAGGTAATTTTTGTGCTGCCAATCTCAATGCTTCTTTAGCTACTTCTAAAGAAACTCCATCGGCTTCAAAAATTATTCTTCCTGGTCTAACAATAGCTACCCATAATTCTGGAGCTCCTTTACCTTTTCCCATTCTTACTTCAGCTGGTTTTTTTGTTACTGGTTTATCTGGAAAAACTCTAATCCAAACCTGACCTTCTCTTTTCATATGTCTTGTTACAGCAATCCTTGCAGCTTCTATCTGCCTTGCTGTCATCCAGCATTCTTCAACAGATTTTATAGCAAAAGATCCAAATGCAATTTGAGCACCTCTCTGAGCATTTCCTTTCATATGCCCTTTTTGCATTTTTCTATACTTAGTTCTTTTTGGTTGTAACATTGTATTTAAATTTAATCTTCTTTCTTACTTATTATTTCTTCTGTTATTTCCTCCAGCTCCTCTTTTTCTATCTAGTTTTCCTGCTCCACCTTTAGTTTTACCTTGACCTTGACCCTGTCCTACATTTGGGGATAAATCCCTTTTTCCGTAAATCTCTCCTTTACAAATCCAAACTTTTACTCCGATTCTACCGTAAGTGGTATGGGCTTCGGTTAAAGCATAATCAATATCTGCTCTAAATGTATGTAATGGAACTCTTCCTTCTTTATAACCTTCAGTTCTTGCCATTTCTGCTCCTCCTAATCTTCCTGCAACAAGTACTTTAATTCCTTCAGCTCCCATTCTCATTGTAGAAGCTACAGCCATTTTTGAAGCTCTACGAAAAGAAATTCTTCCTTCTATTTGTTTTGCTATACTATCAGCAACTAATTTTGCATCTAACTCAGGTCGTTTAATTTCAAATATGTTGATTTGAACTTCTTTTTTTGTTATTTTTTTAAGTTCCTCTCTTAATTTATCAACTTCTTGTCCTCCTTTACCAATAATAATTCCTGGTCTAGAACTATTAACGGTTATGGTAATCAATTTTAAAGTTCTTTCTATAATAATTTTAGAAACACTCGCTTTATGTAATCGAGCCATTAAATATTTTCTAATATTAAAATCTTCAACTATTTTATCAGCATAGTCTCTTCCTCCGTACCAGTTAGAGTCCCATCCTTTGATGATTCCTAATCTGTTTGAAATTGGATTTACTTTTTGTCCCATATCTTAATTTAAACTATCAACAATTAATGTAACGTGGTTAGATCTTTTTTTGATTCTATGAGCTCTACCTTGTGGAGCTGGTTGAATTCTTTTTAAAGATCTTGCACTATCAACTTGAATCTCTTTAACAACTAGGTTATTGTCTTCAGGTCTTTCTCCTGAATTTTTAGCTTCCCAATTTGCAATAGCTGATTTTAATAACTTCTCCAATCTTCTAGATGCATCTTGTGGACTAAATTGTAATATACCTAAAGCTTTAAATACGCCTACTCCTCTAATCATATCAGACACTTTTCTCATTTTTCTTGGAGAAGTTGGGCAATTATTAAGTTTAGCAATACTTGTTGTTTTGTTTGCTTCTTTAACTTGATTAGCTTTATTTCTTTTTCTAGCACCCATTGTTAACTATTTTATCTTTTACCTTTATTTTTTTTATCGGTTCCATGACCTCTGTAGGTTCTGGTAGGTGAAAATTCACCTAGTTTATGTCCAACCATATTTTCCGTTACATAAACAGGAATAAATTTATTTCCATTGTGAACAGCAATTGTTAATCCAACAAAATCTGGGGTTATCATTGATGCTCTTGACCAAGTTTTAATTACATTTTTTTTACTTGATTGTTGACTTGCATCAACTCTAGTTTGTAATTTGTAATGAACAAATGGTGGTTTTTTTAGTGAACGACTCATATCTTATTTCTTTCTTCTTTCAATAATATAGTTACTAGATCTTTTCTTTTTAGCTCTAGTTTTGAAACCTTTTGCTGGTATACCATTTCTAGATCTTGGATGTCCTCCAGAATTTTTACCTTCACCACCTCCCATTGGGTGATCAACAGGATTCATGACAACACCTCTCACTCTTGGTCTTCTTCCTAACCATCTACTTCTACCTGCTTTACCAGATCTTTCTAACATGTGTTCTGCGTTAGAAACTGTTCCTATTGTTGCTCTACAAGTAGATAAAATTAATCTAGTTTCACCCGAAGGTAATTTTATGACTACAAATTTTCCGTCTTTAGCGGTTAGTTGTGCGTAAGATCCAGCACTTCTTGCCATTTTAGCTCCTTGTTTTGGTCTTAACTCGATGTTATGAATTAATGTACCTAATGGAATATCACTTAAAAATAAGGTATTTCCTACTTCAGGTTCGGCATCTTTTCCAGACAAAATTTCTTGTCCAACTTGTAATCCATTTGGAGCAATAACATATCTTTTCTCTCCATCTTTATAATAGATAAGAGCAATTCTTGCAGTTCTTCCTGGATCGTATTCAATAGAATTTACAATGCCTGGAATTCCATCTTTTTCTCTTTTGAAATCAACATCTCTAGTTTTTTGTTTATGACCACCACCAACGTAGCGCATTGTCATTTTACCAGTGTTGTTTCTGCCTCCTGATTTGCTTCGACCTTTAACTAAACTTTTTTCTGGTTTAGATGCAGTTACTGCTTCAAATTCGTTTGCAATTTTATGTCGTTGCCCAGGTGTAGTGGGTTTTAATTTTCTTACTGCCATTTTTGTTTATTTCTTTAGAGGGTTGGAGCCCCCATATAGTTAATACTAAAATTATATACTGCTATAAAAATCTATCACATCTCCATCAGAAACAGTAATAATCGCTTTTTTATACCGACTTGTTTTTCCATTAATTAATCCAGCTTTTGTAAATTTAGATTTAGATTTACCAGCATAGTTTATGGTGTTAATTGATTTAACAGATACACTATAAGTGCTTTCAATAGCTTTCTTAATTTGTATTTTATTTGCTGCATGATTAACAACAAAACCGTAGCGATTTAATTTAGCACTTTGGTCAGTCATTTTTTCAGATACGACAGGTTTTATTAAAATTTCCATTACTTAATCTACTTTAAAATATTTTCAATTTTTTCAATTGATCCCTCAGCTATAATAATCCTTGTTGCATTCATCAAATCATAAGTGTTTATTTGAGAAGCAGTTACCACTTTAGCCATCTTTAAATTTCGGGAGGACAAATATACATTTTTATTTGAATCAGAGAGCACTAATAATGTTTTTTTATCCAAAACATTTAAATTTCCTAATAATTCAGTGTATTTTTTAGTCTGTGGAGCATCAAAAGAGAAGTCTTCTAATATAGTAATAGCACCTTCTTTAGCCTTGTATGATAGGGCAGATTTTCGGGCTAATCTTTTCTGTTTGATATTTAATTTAAAACTATAATCTCTAGGCTTTGGTCCAAATACTCTACCTCCACCTTTAAATAATGGGTTGTTTATACTTCCAGCCCTTGCTCCGCCAGTACCTTTTTGTTTTTTTATTTTTCTAGTACTTCCTTTAACTTCACCTCTTTCTTTTGATTTATGAGTACCTTGTCTTTGATTCGCTAAATATTGTTTAACATCTAAATAAATAGCATGATCATTTGGTTCTATTTCGTAGATTGATTTATCCAAAGAAACTTTTTTCTTGGTATCTTTTCCACTAAAATCTTTTACAACTATTTCCATTTCCTATTCTCCTCTATTATTTTTGAATTAATACAAAAGAACCTTTAGCTCCAGGTATTGAACCTTTAACTACGATTAAATTCTTATCTGAATATACTTTTACAACAACAAGGTTTTGTTGATTTACCCTATCTCCTCCAGTTCTTCCAGCCATTTTCATTCCTCTATTAACTCTAGATGGAGTAGATCCTGCTCCTAATGAACCAGGTGCTCTTAATCTGTTGTGTTGACCGTGAGTTGCATCTCCGACACCTCTAAATCCATGTCTTTTTACAACTCCTTGAAACCCTTTACCTTTTGAGGTTCCTATAACTTCAACAAATTCTCCTTCTTCGAATAATTCGACTGTTACGATATCACCTAGGTTTTTTTCATCTTCAAAGTCCTGAAATTCAACAACTTTTCTTTTAGGAGATGTGTTAGCTTTTTTAAAATGTCCTTGTAAAGCCTTTGGTGTGTTTTTTTCTTTCTTTTCTCCAAATGCTAATTGAACAGCATTATAGCCATCGGTATCTACCTTTTTGACTTGTGTAACAACACAAGGACCAGCCTCTATCACTGTGCATGGTATGTTTTTACCCTCGGCACTGTAAACGCTAGTCATACCTATTTTTTTACCTATTATCCCTGGCATTTTATTTATTATTTAATTATTTATCTTTTTTTGTCAAAGTTCCCTAATGATCACGCTTTCGGGATGTATTCAATTAATCATTTCTAAATTTTTATTTAGAAATAAAATCTTATTACACTTTAATTTCTACATCAACTCCGCTTGGTAATTCTAATTTCATTAAAGCATCTACAGTTTTTGATGAAGATCCATAGATATCAATTAATCTTTTGTATGCAGATAATTGAAATTGCTCTCTTGATTTTTTGTTTACGTGTGGAGATCTTAACACAGTAAATATTTTTTTATGCGTTGGAAGTGGTATTGGACCACTAACTACAGCTCCAGTACTTTTTACTGTTTTTACGATTTTTTCAGCTGATCTATCAACTAAGTTGAAATCGTAAGATTTAAGTTTTATTCTAATTTTTTGGCTCATTCTAATTTATATTAAGCTTCTACTTTTCCTTTTGCTTTTGCAATTACTTCGTCTGAAATATTTTTTGGACAGATATCAAAATGAGAAAATTCCATTGTTGATGTTGCTCTACCTGAAGACATTGTTCTTAAATCTGTAACATATCCAAACATTTCAGATAATGGTATTTTTGCTTTAATAACTTTTGCTCCAGCTCTATCGTCCATTCCTTCTACTTGACCTCTTCTTCTATTTAAATCTCCAACGATATCTCCCATGTTTTCTTCAGGAGTAATTACTTCTAATTTCATGATTGGTTCTAAAAGAACAGGTTTAGCTTGTGGCATTGCATTTTTATAAGCCATCTTCCCAGCAATTTCAAAAGATAATGCATCTGAATCGACCGCATGAAATGAACCATCTCTTAAGGTAACTTTTAAGCTATCAACTGGATAACCAGCTAATACACCTGCTTTCATTGCTTCTTTAAATCCTTTTTCTACTGAAGGAATAAATTCTCTAGGAATGTTTCCTCCTTTAATTGCGTTAACAAATTCCAATCCTTCTTTTTCAGTATCTGCAACAGGTTCTATTGTTATTGCAATATCAGCAAATTTACCTCGACCTCCAGATTGTTTTTTATAAACTTCTCTGTGATCAACACTACCTGTTATAGCTTCTTTATAGGCTACTTGAGGAGCTCCTTGATTACATTCTACTTTAAATTCTCTTTTTAATCGGTCTAAAATAATATCTAAATGAAGTTCTCCCATTCCACTAACGATAGTTTGACCTGAATCTTCATCAGTTTTAACTTTAAATGTTGGATCTTCTTCAGCTAATTTACTAAGTGCCATACCTAATT
>PFUQ01000074.1:0-937 GCA_002790175.1 Flavobacteriales bacterium CG_4_9_14_3_um_filter_32_8 | reverse complement strand
ATTTACCCTTTGCTGTGCTTGTTGACGTTCGTCATTACCTGAAGTATTTGTCGGAATGAGATGTTTTTGATTATCGAAAAAATCTTGTAACTTTTTGCCTCACGCAATTTTGTCTATTCCAAGTCGTGCTGTGAGAGCTTTTTGTACTGTTGTCTGGTTCTGTTGGACCACATGCACACTGTCGGATCCCTTTTTGCCTAGTGTATATTGATCAAAGGCAAATCAAAGTTCCTTATAAAGCTCAAAAGATTGCTCAAGAGGGAAATTATATTGACGACAAAGTCGCTGCATATTTTCTTTGACCGACTGATAACGACTATTGAGTTCGTTGTTGAGAATCATGTTGCGTTTTTCTCATTGGATGACAGGGATAGATGTTCGATTTTTTGGTGATTGTAGAATCGACTCGCAGACTTGTTCAAAACTGTCGGGTGGGAGGGTGTTGGTTGCTTCGGATTTTATTTTTCAAGGTTCTTTTGGAATGGTGGCAACAACTGGTGGGGGTGTTTTTTCGATGGGAGTGAGAGGGACTTCGGGAGGTGATGTGGATTCAAATAATCAGGCAAAGGTTCCAGTGGGGAAAATCAGTATATTACCTTTTTCCATATTTTTGTGAAAATCTTCTCCGTACATATCCACTAATTTCTTATAGATCATATTGCCCCATTTGTCTTCAGAGAGACCATTTTTATTGACGTTTGACGTGCGATACAAATATCTTAGTCGTCCGTAAAAATATGGAGTTCCATTTTTTTTAAGCTCTTCATATCATGGGAATACTACGGTGTTATTTGTGATAAAAATCTTGGAGGGTAATGTATCACGAGATATTTTTTCCATACGGAAAACAGGAGCAAGTTTGTCTGCAGCACGAATCGCTGCTTGTAAAGCTTGTGGGAAAAGACCAAACAAGATGATGACAGACAGTGTTTTCAAT
>PFUQ01000064.1 GCA_002790175.1 Flavobacteriales bacterium CG_4_9_14_3_um_filter_32_8 | reverse complement strand
AATAATTTTATGTCTTGTGTTTCGATAGCTTTTTTTTACAAAAATAATATTATTCCCCAACTTTTTTACCTGACCCGTTTATTCATGCCCCATGCACCCTGAAATTGTAGGAAAAGCAGAAGATACTTGTTCTGAGTGTGGAATGGATTTGACTGAATAAAAAAATTATTGTATTGCGTCACTAAGAGGCTATCTAAAAAGATAGCTTCTTTTTACAATCAAACCTACCCCGCCCAACCCTCTCTATCTAAACTTCGGTATTGGATGGCTTCTGCTAAATGGTTGGTTTGTATATTTTCTGTTCCTTCTAAATCGGCAATGGTGCGGGCAACTTTTAAAATTCTGTCGTAAGCTCTTGCCGAAAGTCCTAATTTATCCATTGCTTTTTTCAACAAGTCTTTTCCTGCTTGGTCAATTTCGCAAATCTTTTTTAACATTTTTGGCGAAACTTGTGCATTGGAATGAACCCCTTCCGTATTCTCAAAACGTTTTTCTTGTATCTTTCGGGCTGTAATTACTCGCTCTCTAATATCATTGCTTGATTCACCTACTTTTATGTTACTCAATTCGTTAAACGAAACTGGAGTAACTTCCACATGTAAATCGATTCGATCTAACAAGGGTCCTGAAATTTTGCTTAAATATTTTTGTACCACTCCTGGCGAACAAACACAATCTTTTTCGGGATGATTGTAATATCCACAAGGACAAGGATTCATAGAAGCTACCAACATAAAACTCGCTGGATATTCTACCGTAAATTTTGCTCTAGAAATAGAAATTCTTCTATCTTCCAATGGTTGTCGGAGCACCTCTAAAACCGTTCTTTTAAATTCTGGTAGCTCATCTAAAAATAAAACGCCATTGTGTGCCAACGATATTTCACCAGGCTGAGGAAATGCACCACCTCCAACTAACGCCACATCAGAAATAGTATGGTGTGGAGCTCTAAAAGGACGAGTACTTATTAAAGAAGTTTCGCTAGACAACTTACCACCTACCGAATGTATTTTGGTGGTTTCTAATGCTTCTAATAAAGATAAAGGAGGAAGAATAGTTGGTAACCGTTTTGCCAACATCGTTTTACCAGCTCCAGGTGGTCCAATTAAAATTACATTATGACCTCCTGCTGCTGCAATTTCCAATGCTCGTTTAATATTTTCCTGACCTTTCACATCTTCAAAGTCAAAATCAACATTATTTAAATTTTTGTAAAATTCTTTTCGGGTATCAATTTCAATTTTTTCTAAGGTAATGTCATTATTAAAAAAGTCGATAACTTCTTTGATGTTACTAACACCATAAACATCCAATCCATCAACAATGGCAGCTTCTCTGGCATTTTCTTTGGGCAAAACAAATCCTTTAAATCCTTCTTTTCGTGCTTGTATAGCAATGGGTAAGGCTCCTTTGATGGGTTGCAAACTTCCGTCTAACGAAAGTTCTCCCATAATAATGTACTCAGCAACATGTTCTTCATTCATTTGTCCTGAAGCAGATAAAATACCGATGGCAATGGTTAAATCGTAAGCAGAGCCTTCTTTTCGAATATCGGCAGGAGCCATGTTAACAACGATTTTTTTGCCGGGCATTTTATAGCCCACATTTTTTAAAGCCGATTCTATTCGATGTTGACTTTCTTTTACGGCATTATCTGGCAAACCCACCATAAAAAACTTAAAGCCTCTATCCACATTTACTTCAACAGTAATCGTAATAGCATCCACTCCTATTACCGCACTTCCAAAAGTTTTTACCAGCATAGGTATTGGTTATTAATGATTAGAAAGTTACACATTTGAGGTTTGAGGTTTGAGGTTTTCTCATTAATTAATTCACACATCCTCACATTTGCACATCTACACATTTTCTTCGATGTAATGAATTAATGAATGAATTATTTTGATGTGAATTTCTTGAGCTCTATCGGCATATTCAGAAAAAGGTGCTCTAATTTCTATAGTACATTTATCTGCCAATTTTCCTCCTGTTTTTCCCGTTAAACCTATCACCAACATTCCTTTTTCATGAGCAGTATCAACTGCTTTTAAAATGTTGATGGAGTTTCCACTCGTGCTAATTGCTAATAAAACATCTTCTTTTTTACCCAATGCTTCAATGTAACGAGAAAAAACGAAATCATAACCATAATCATTAGCAACACAACTTAAATGCGAAACATCCGAGATAGCAAGTGCAGGTATTGCTTTACGATTTTCTCTAAATTTTCCTGTTAATTCTTCGGCAAAATGCATGGCATCACACATGGAGCCTCCATTACCACACGAAATAATCTTTCCACCCTTATTTATTGCAGCTACTAAAATTTTACCTGCAGCCTCAATTTTTTTAAAGTTACCCTCATCATTAACAAATTGGTCTAAGATTTGTTCTGCCTCTAAAAAATTATTTTTGATTAGTTCTAAACTCATATTTTTTTATTCTATTAAAATATATAATTTTAACAATCAAATTTAGATAATAAATAAAGTATATTTACTTTTATAACAAATATTAGACAATGACCATGAAAAAATTTTTATTATTTAGTGTATTATTAATTACAATTCGTTCAATTCAAGCCCAAACTAAAATTGATAATACTAAAGTTGACTGCCACCAAAAATATGCACAAGTTTTTGAAAAAAGAGGAGCAACTCCTGTTGAAAATGGCATTTACGATGATGTAATCATTACCTTTAGAAAAGGAAGTATGGCTGATTGTTTTTATGGAAAAGTAAAAGTGCAACAAGGTAAAATTAATACCTACGAAATGTATTTAAAGTTTGAAGATGCTACCTACGAAAAAATTAATAAAAAACTCAGATATCCTGATGAAGAAATTACTATTGAAGGTGGCATGAGTAGAACAATGGTTACCATTGATGATGAATTAATAACAGTTTTGTTTGTGAAAAATATTAAACCTAAGAAAAAAGCTTACGTAAAAGCAGCAGACCCAGATTTTGATTTATAGAAATTCAAACACTATTTATTAAAAGGCTTTGAAAATTCAAAGCCTTTTTTTATTTCTTCAAGTGAAAGATTCTGTTCATATATTCAAATTGGTAAACTTTGGTATGAGTCGGAAAAATCTTTATTAATTTTTCTCCGATTTCTTTCTCTTGTTGTTTAGTTTCATAATTATAGGCAACAAAATTGATGAGAATTTCTCCATCATTAGTTACTAAATTTTTAAGTAGTTCAAAAAATGGTGGAGCTAAAAATTTATCAGGAACGTTAATTCCTTTAAACAAATCAACTAAAATTAAATCGTACTTTTTGTTCGTTGTTTTCACAAAATTGGAAGCATCTGTTATGATTATATTTAAATTGGGATATTGTCCCAATCCAAAATACTTATTCCCTAATTCAATCACTTTTTCATCAATTTCTATGGCATCAATTTTCGGCTTAAGATTTAACTCGTTATAGATGATAGCAGGAATACTACCTGCACCACAACCCAAAACCAACACAGAGTTAATGCTCTTTTTTGACCATTCAATTTTTGCTAAAGCTTGCTGAAAAACACGGTGTAAACTGGCAAAAGAGTAATTGGCATTTTTAGAATTTAACACATACTTACCATCTTGTATGGCTACAATTAATCCAGGATTATAAGCACTCGTAGTTTTTTCTACAACAATTCGATAAAAGTAACTAAGGTATTTCTGAAAGTTATTCAACTATGTTTTTTTTGTAAAAGTAAAAAAGCCCCGACAAGTATCATCGGGGCTTCGAAATTATTTACTCATGATTACATCATCCCGGGCATTCCTCCGCCCATTCCACCCATATTAGGCATGCCAGCACCTTCTTCTGCCGGTTCATCAGTAATAACACATTCTGTTGTCAACAATAATGCAGCAATAGATGCAGCATTTTCTAATGCAATTCTTGTTACTTTAGTTGGGTCGATAATTCCAGCTTTGTACATATTGGTATATTCATCAGTTCTAGCATTATAACCAAAATCATCCTTACCTTCTCTTACTTTTTGAACAACTACAGCACCTTCGCCTCCAGCATTAATAACTATTTGTCGCAAAGGTTCTTCTAAAGCTCTTCTAACAATAGCAATTCCAGTGTTTTCATCATCATTCAGCCCTTTTAAACCATTCAGTGCTTTTTCTGCTCTAATTAAAGCGACTCCACCACCTGGAATAATTCCTTCTTCAACAGCTGCTCTTGTAGCTGCTAAAGCATCTTCAACTCTATCTTTTTTCTCTTTCATTTCTACTTCGGTAGTAGCACCAACATAAAGAACAGCGACACCACCAGCCAATTTTGCTAATCTCTCTTGTAACTTTTCTTTATCGTAATCAGAAGTAGTTGACTCTATTTGAGCTTTTATTTGTCCAATTCTAGCTTTAATATCAGCTTTTTTACCTGAGCCATTAACAATTGTTGTATTGTCTTTATCAATGGTAATTTTTTCGGCAGTTCCTAACATTGCTAATGTAGCATTCTCTAATTTAAAACCTTGTTCTTCTGAGATTAAAGTTCCTGCAGTTAGTATGGAGATGTCTTCCAACATTGCTTTTCTTCTATCTCCAAAACCAGGAGCTTTTACTGTTGCAATTTTTAGCCCACCTCTTAATTTATTAACTACTAAGGTTGCCAATGCTTCGCCATCAACATCTTCTGCAATAATTAATAATGGTCTTCCAGATTGAGCAACTGGCTCTAATACTGGTAATAAATCCTTCATGTTTGATATTTTTTTATCATACACTAAAATGTAAGGATTTTCCATTTCAACAATCATCTTCTCTGCATTGGTAACAAAATAAGGAGACAAATAACCTCGATCAAACTGCATTCCTTCAACTATATCAACAGTTGTTTCTGTTCCTTTTGCTTCCTCAACAGTAATAACACCTTCAGTTTTAACTTTAGCCATTGCTTCAGCAATTAACTTACCAATGGTTTCATCATTATTTGAAGATACTGTAGCTACTTGTTTTATTTTTTCGTTATCGTTTCCAACACTTTTTGATATTTTTTTAAGCTCAGCTGTAACTGCTGTAACAGCTTTATCAATCCCTCTTTTTAAATCCATTGGATTGGCACCTGAAGCCACATTTTTTAATCCTGTTAAAACAATAGATTGAGCCAAGATAGTTGCTGTTGTAGTTCCATCGCCTGCATCATCTGCTGTTTTGCTAGCTACTTCTTTAACCATTTGAGCTCCCATATTTTCAATAGGGTCTTTTAATTCTATTTCTTTTGCAACTGAAACACCATCTTTAGTAACGTGTGGTGCTCCAAATTTTTTATCAATAATGACGTTTCTACCTTTTGGTCCTAATGTTACCTTAACTGCGTTTGCTAACTTATCAACTCCTCTTTTTAGTCCATCTCTGGCTTCTAAATCAAATTTTATATCTTTTGCCATTTTCTTAAGTTTTTAATTGTTTAAATAATTGCGAAAATATCCGCTTCTCTCATGATTAAGTAATCTTTTCCTTCGATGGTAATTTCTGTTCCAGCGTATTTTCCATAAAGCACTGCATCACCAACTTTAACCGTCATCGGTTCGTCTGGTTTTCCTTTTCCTACTGCAATAATTCTTCCTCTTTGTGGTTTCTCTTTAGCTGTATCAGGAATAATAATTCCTCCTGCGGTTTTTTCTTCAGCCATTGCAGCTTCAACTAGTACTCTGTCTGCTAATGGTTTAATTTTTATTGCCATAATGTTTATATTTTTTTAGTGAAACTTAATTTTCGCATTCGGTAGTGTCATAATTTATGCCATTTGCACATTACAAGATTTTGTAAGACAATTTTTCTGATTTAAACAAAAAAAGTGTCAACTTCATCTATTTAGCTGACACTTTTTCACTCGCTTTTAGCGTATTTTTTTTATTTATCTTCTGGAGTTGGTGTTCCATTATCAGGAAGTGGTACGCCATTATTAATAGGTGCAGAAGGCAATGCCTTTGCATCAATCTGTTCAGTCATTTTTGATTGTGCTTCTATTTCTTCATCCACTGTTGTTGATGAAGTGTTAAATGCTGAAGAAGCAATACTTAATACAACCAATGCAATTCCCATTGTCCATGTTGCTTTCTCTAAAAAATCTGTTGTTTTTCTAACCCCCATTACTTGATTATTAGTGGAGAATGCAGCGGTTAAACCACCTTTTGGATTTTGTATTAATACAATAAGAACGAGTAATACACAAACTATTATTACCAATACGGAAATTAAATATATCATTGTTTAAGTTTTAATTTTAAAATTTTAATTTGGTCTGCAAAATAACTTCTTTTTTTTGGATTTTTCAAAGATAATTTTTCATAAGTGTTGATTGCCTCTTGGAAATTACCCTGATCGACATGAATTAATGCTAAAGTTTCACTTACAAATCCTGAATCGGTAACACTTAAACGTGCCATATTGGTAGGTGAATAAAACTTTGTTTTTTTAGGCTCAATCCTTGGATCTTCTTGAATAAATCTAGTAATGATGTCTTGATTAATTTCTCTTTTATTTACAGTGGGTGGGTTATTTTTATTTCCAGAAAATTTTCGGGATTCTTCTCCACTAAAATGTTTTAACCAATCTAAAAAAGTATGTTCAGTTGTTCCATCAAATAAACTAATTTCTTGCTCTGCAACTTTTTCAACTGCAACTTTTGGATTTATTATTATTTCATCAGCTTCTAATAATATACTACTGCTAATCGCCTGACTTAAATATTCTTTTTCTAAAACATCTATTTCTTCTTTTCCATTAACTATTATCAATTTTTCATCAACTATACTATTGTTCTGTTCTATCTGATGAACTATTT
>PFUQ01000022.1:12042-25734 GCA_002790175.1 Flavobacteriales bacterium CG_4_9_14_3_um_filter_32_8 | reverse complement strand
ATTTTTGATTGAAAAGAATGGCAATTAGCTCAGTTGGTTCAGAGCATTCCGATTTTATATCGGAAGGGTCGGGGGTTCGAATCCCTCATCGCCCACAGATAAAACAAAACCCACGAATTTTTTTCGTGGGTTTTGTTATAAAGAAAATTATTGGATGTTGTTCCTTGTCTTATCCTAAAATAGGAATACATTAAAAATTGTTTTTTTGCACTTTACAAAATTATTAGCTACATTTACTATAGTATTTTGAGAATTAATTAACGGATTTTTTTCAAAAAGAGAATTAGAAAAATAAATTTTTGGAATCAATCTAAATTTATCAATTATGAAAAAATTATTGCTCTTTCTTGGTTTACTTTTAATTGCAATTAGTTCTTTTACCCAAAAAATCTACATTCCAGATATCAATTTTCGTCTGTGGTTACAAAACAATTATACTTCCTGTATGGATGGAGACAGTATAATTACCAATTGCTCCACTGTGATAAATGCTACTTCAGTGAATGTTTCGTTTTATAGCATTATTGATTTAACTGGTATAGAAGCATTTACATCTATTGACACTTTGTACTGCGAAAATAATCAACTAACCAACTTGGATGTTTTTGCAAATACAGCTCTTACAACTTTGAACTGTAACAATAACCAATTAACCAATTTGGATGTTTCGGCAAATACTGGACTGACTACTTTAGACTGTAGAGTAAATGCATTAACAAGTCTGGATGTTTCAACGAATACGGATCTTACTACTTTGAAATGCAGTGAGAATCCATTAACAAGTTTGGATGTTTCCTCCAATACAGCACTTACTACTTTAATGTGTAACAATAGTCCATATACAAGTAGTCTATTATCAAGTTTGAATCTTTCTGGTGCTACTGCTCTTACTTATTTGAACTGTAGTTTTAATTCATTGTCAAATTTGGATGTTTCCGCAAATACTGCTCTTACTACTTTGCACTGTGACTATAATCAATTAACCAATTTGGACGTTTCCGCTAATACTTCTCTTACTGATTTGGTATGTTACTATAATCAATTAACCAATCTGGATGTTTCGGCAAATACGGCTCTTACTACTTTGGATTGTGACTATAATCAAATAACCAATTTGGATGTTTCCGCAAATATGGCTCTTACTACTTTGAGGTGTTTCAATAATCAATTGACAAGTTTAAATGTAAAAAATGGTAATAATACTAATTTTATATATTTTAATGCCACCAACAATCCTAACCTTACCTGTATACAGGTGGATAATGCCATATGGTCAAGTGTCAACTGGATACATATTGATATAGGTGCATATTTTAATGAAAATTGTCCTTTGGGAATAGTAGCTGTAAAAGAACAACTGAATATTTTAATGTATCCGAACCCAAGTAAAGGAATATTAAATATTGAATTTGATAGATTAAACAACAATGCAACGTTAAGCATTATAGATATTTCAGGCAAAGAAATAATTAACGACAAAATAATGTCGGGAAGTGGACTAAAACAGATTGATATGCAAAATCTAGCTAAAGGTGTTTATGTGGTAAAAGTAGTTACAGAAAAAACAGTTAAGGTAGAACAACTACTGCTTCAATAAGATTTCATTTTTACATAAGCCTTTGATTAATTAACGTTTATAATATAAATCCAAAACCTTAGTTTTGTGTAACGTTAGTTATGAAAATTAAAAGTACACTCTATATCATCAACTTCTTAGTAGTTACTTCTATGTGTTATTCGCAAGAAAGAGTATCAACTGTTGGTATTCAAATTAAACCAATTATTCCCGTTCAGTTTTTTGATGCAGGGAAACAAGAAGTGAATCAAAACAATATTCAATATATTAACCAGCCAAAAATGGGGTTGAGTTTTGGAATGGTTATCAGAAAAGGATTTACAGATGCTCTATCATTAGAAACAGGAATCAACTTTTTAAAAAGAAACTACGATTTAACCATTAATGACCCAGAAAATTCTTTTTCAGGAACTTCTAGTTTTAGAATCGTTAACTATGAAATTCCTGTGCAAGGTTTGGTGTATGTTCGTTTAGGAAGGCAGCTATTTATGAATGTTTCTGGAGGTTTTTCTGCTGATATTTACCCAACACCTTTATTTACTTTCGATGATTATTTTACCAGTGCCGTTAATAGAAATAATTGGGCTCAAATTAGTTTGTTAGCCAATATTGGCTGGGAGTACAGAACAGAAAAAAGTGGTTATATCTACTTTGGTGCTTCTTTGCACCGCCCTTTCTCAACCATGATGAGAGAATATGTAAACTACAATGGATATAATAAACATGAAGAAATTACATTTGATTTGACAGGAAATTACTTAACACTAGATTTTCGCTACTTCTTCCATGAAGATTCCGAGAAGAAAAAGAAAAAGTTGAAAAAAGAACCCGAAATGAAAAGATTTATAGATCCTCGTAAATAAATTCAATGAAGGTTTACCAATAAAAAAATTACCTTTGTTTTTCTAATTAAATGCGAAATGAAAATTTCTTACAGTTGGCTTAAAAATTATTTAGATGAATCAGTTGACCCTCAACTAATTACTGATGTGTTGACTGATTGTGGGTTAGAGGTAGATAGTGTAGAAAAAATACAAACCATAAAGGGAGGATTAGAAGGCTTGGTTGTTGGTGAAGTGTTGAGTAAAGAAAAACATCCCGAAGCAGACCGACTAAATTTAACAACTGTTGATGTTGGAAATGGCGAACCTTTAAACATTGTGTGCGGTGCAAAAAATGTTGAAGAAGGTCAAAAAGTGATTGTTGCAATTGTTGGAACTAAACTCTATTCTAAAGAAGGAGATGAGTTGGTGATAAAGAAATCAAAAATTAGAGGGCAATTATCTGAAGGAATGATTTGTGCTGAAGATGAAATAGGAATTGGTGAATCTCACGATGGAATACTAGTGTTAGACCCTTCAGTTAAAGTAGGAACTTTGGCAAAAACTTATTTTAATGTGGAAGATGATTTTGTTTACGAAATTGGATTAACACCTAACAGGTCTGATGCAACTGGACATATTGGCGTAGCCAGAGATTTAGTAACCGTTTTAAAACTAGCTCAAAACATTAATTTAATTAAACCTTCTGTTGACGATTTTAAAATTGATTCTACCGATTTAATTATTGATGTTGAGGTTGAAGATGCAGATTTATGTCCAAGATATTCTGGAGTTACCATCAATAATATTAAAGTTGGTGAATCTCCAGAATGGCTAAAAAATAGGCTAAAAAGTATAGGTTTAAAACCCATTAATAATGTGGTGGATGTTACCAATTTTGTGCTACACGAAACAGGGCATCCCTTACATGCTTTTGATGCTAAAAAAATAATTGGCAACAAAATAATTGTAAAACGAGCTCAGGATAAAACCAAATTTACAACATTGGATGAAGTGGTAAGAGAATTATCCAATGACGATTTAATGATTGGTAATACCGAAAAAGAAATGTGTATTGCAGGAGTTTTTGGAGGGTTAGCATCTGGAGTTTCGGCAACAACAACCAGCATATTTATTGAAAGTGCTTATTTTAATCCTGTAACTGTTCGTAAATCTGCCAAAAGACATGGATTAAATACCGATGCCTCTTTTCGTTTTGAAAGAGGTGCAGATCCCAACATCACTATTTATGCGTTGAAAAGAACTGCAAATTTGATAAAAGAAGTGACAGGAGGAAAAATTTCATCAGAAATAATAGATGTTTATCCTCAACCCATCAAAAATGTTGAGGTCAATTTTTTATATGAAAATTGTAACCGATTAGTTGGACAAGTCATTGATAGAAAAACTATAAAAAACATTCTTATTTCTTTAGAAATAGAAATCTTAGAAGAATCCAAAGAAGGATTAAAACTTTCCGTTCCACCTTTTAAAGCAGATGTTCAACGAGAAGTGGATGTGATTGAGGAAATTCTTAGAATTTATGGATATAATAATATTGAACTACCAAAGGTGTTGCAATCTTCTATTTCTTATCGAATAAAACCCGAAAAGGAAAAAATAACCAATATTATTTCCGATTTATTAGTAGCGAATGGTTTTAACGAAATGCTTTCTAATTCATTAACAAAAGCAGACTATTACCAAGAAACTGCTGCTGAATTAGTAAGAATAAAAAATCCATTAAGTAGAGATTTGGAGGTGATGCGACAATCAATGATTTTTAACGGATTAGAAACTATCGTTTACAATCAGAATAGGAAAAATAGTGATTTAAAGTTGTTTGAATTTGGTAAAACCTATTTCAAAAAAGGGAATGGATTTAAAGAAGATAGCTTTTTAAGTTTGTTGGTTACTGGCAGAAATACTCCAGAAAATTGGAATACCAATACTGACGATGTTAACTTTTATTACTTAAAAGGGGTAATCAATTCTATTCTCGAAAAATTGGGATTGGACAAATTAAATGTAAAAACTCAAGAGTCAGATTTACAGCAATTGGTTTATGGATTAACTTATTCCATTAATAACACCAATTTGGTTCAGATGGGTAAGATTAACAAACAAACACAAAAGCAATTTGATATTGATAAGGAAGTGTTTTATGCTGAAATTAATTTTAATCAATTGATGAAATTGGTGAAATTGAATAAGGTTGTTTTTCATGAAGTTTCTAAATTTCCTTCGGTAAGGAGAGATTTGGCGTTGTTGTTAAACAAGGAAGTAAGTTACGATAAAATTAAAGAATTAGCTACCAAACAAGATAGTAAATTATTGAAAGCTGTTAATTTATTTGATGTTTATGAAGGAGAAAAATTAGGGGAAGGGAAAAAATCGTATGGAGTTAGTTTCCAATTTCAAGATGAAAATAAAACATTAACCGACATTCAAATTGATAAAACAATGGAACGGATTATTAAGATTTTAGAGCATGAGTTGAAAGCCCAACTGAGGTAATAATATTCATTGGATGACTCAAAGTCATCCAATGAATTTTACTTAAAATTATTTTGTTTTACAGTTGCAACCATCAGATTCCATGTCTGCAATTTTATCATTGTAATCGCTTGTTTTTTCAAAATCATCTTCACAAAGCGTTGCACTTGCTTTGGTTTTACAAGCAGTACATTCTTTACAATTTTTGCTACTACAAGAAGCGAATACAAGTATCAGACAAAATAAACTTGAAATAATTACTTTTTTCATAATATAGATTTAGGTTAATAAAAATAAGTGAACAAAAATTTAAACAAACTAAATGATAAAAGAAGATTTTTAAATTATGGGATAATCTAATCATTACAAATTACCACTTAGTTTGTTTTTCCATCGAAATATTAACTTACCAATAAGAGAGACCTAAATCAAAAAGGTTGGGTAAGAAAAAAATAATTTTTTAAAATCGATATTGTAAACCAGTTGTAAAATTGATGGAATAAGGTTTGATTTTAGAAGAATGGTCTTTGTTTATGTTTGTAAATGAATTATTATAAGTGGGTATAAGTAATAATGAAAATCTTTTTGTTAAATCATATTTTGCCCCCAAACTGATGATCCCTCCAACATAAAACCCCTTTGTATTATGGTAATCTTTTATTTCTATACTATTTTCTGGTTTATTTATGTTTGTAATGTCAATTTTAGAACTGCTTCCAATGATAGAAGAAATTACTATTCCTGCGTCCACTACCAACTTTATTTTTCCTTTCCCAAGCTCATATCCAATGGTTATAGGAAAATGGAGAAAAGTAAACTTTTGTTCTTCTTTAAATGTTAAACTAGCAAAATCATCTTCATCATCTAATTCATAATCATCTTCATCATCTCCAGCAAATTCAAATTCACTTAAATTATTCACTACAATGGTACCTAATGAGCTATTTACAGTAATAGATTTATTAGCGGGATCCATTACTATCGGTAGTTCGTTAGGTCTTACGTTATTTAGTTCATACTCATTAGTTAACTTACTGTAGTTGACACCTAATCTTACTGTCCATTTATCTGTAATGTTGTAACCTACGTTTAGTCCTGTATTATACTGAATTTTAACACGTTGATTTTTATTGTAAAAATCAGCAGCATTTGCCCCATTTTTTAAAGAACGATACGAATAAGTGGGTAAAAAAAGTGCAGACACAGTTATTCGAGATAACGTTTTTTCTGGAATAATTGGAGGAACAATAGCATTATTGTTACTACTTTCGGCTATCTCTACAAAATTTGAATCAGTATTAAGAACGGAGTCCTGTTTTTCTAATTGTTGCGTTAAATCAACAATAACAGTTGTTAAGCTATCAATAATATAGTTAGCGTTAGATTCATTTTCTATCTTCTTTTCATCTATTATTAGGGAAGGTAAATTCACAATTTCTTCATTTTTTGGTAAAGGCTCTTTACTCGTTATCGTATCATTGTTGTTGGTTCTACTAGTAATTTGTTTATCATTAAATACTGGATACGGTGTTTTAGCACTTTCGTTTTCGGTGTTAGTAATTGCAATTTCTTTTGTTTTGATATTATTTTTTATCTCGGAATGGATGTAGTTATCCAACTTTTCATTATTATTTTGAGAAGTAGATGTTGGGTTAATTTCGTCAGAAGTTATTCTTTCTGAGTTTTTAAAAGCTAAAGTTTCCTTATCTTCTTTTACTAAAAAATCATTCTTATTTTGTTCAATAATATTTTTGGAATCATTTAAACCTCCTTGGGGAATTTTATCATTATTATTAAGTTGATATAGAATAACAACACCACCAAGTAAAGCAATTAAACTAAAACTGAGCCATTTATAAAAAACAACACGTTTACGTAAAACACCTGTTTCTAATAAAGCAGCTTCATTATTAATTTGACTCCACAAATTATCAGGTGGAGAAATAGCATGTTCGGCATATCTTTCTTGAATATGCTTATCAAATTCTATATTATTTAAATCTTCACTCACTGTTAATTATTCACTTTAACTCTAATAGGTGATGAATTATTAATTATTTTTTGCTTTAATAGCGTACGAGCATCATGCAACTGAGACTTAGAAGTGCCTATTGATATTTTCATTTCTTCTGCTATTTCTTGATGTGAAAATCCTTCAACAACATATAAATTAAAAACTTTTCTACATCCTATAGGTAGCTGTTGAATAAGTGCAGTTAATTCCTCAGTAGCTAAATGGTCTAAAGCTTCATTAACTTCAGTTAAACTATTATGAGAAACAATATCTACACCTTCTATCACCTTAAGATAACTGGTCTTTCGGTTATTTTCTAAAGCTACATTCACAAAAATTCTTTTTATCCAACCACTCAATGCGTCAACATTTTTTAATTGATTTATATTTTTATAAATCAAATAAAATCCTTGCTGAAAAATATCTTCTGCTTCTTCTTTATTTTGAGCATAACGCAAACACACGCTAAACATTTGTGATGAATATTTATCATACAAAATTTTGCGTGCAGTTGCATCAAAATTAATACAACCCTTAACAATATTATGATTATCCCAGTTTTTAATAACGCTATTAATTAGGACAAAATTAAGACAAAAAGGTTGGGATTTTAAGAAATGGATTAGAAACTAGAAATTTCAAAGTGCTTGACATTAAAATCATTTTTTTGATAGGTTAATAATGCCAAGTAGTATTAAAAAACTTAATAACACTCATTGGATGACTTTGAGTCATCCGATGAATGTTAATCTTTCAATCCCAACATTTTTCTAAGTCTAGGATTTTTTTCGTTTTCTTTTATTGCTGTCAAAATAGCTTCAATTTTTTGCTGAACTTCTTTGTCGCTGTTAATCGCATTTCGTAAATCTAATTCTTTATCTGAACCAGCAGCTAAATCTTTTAGTTCCAACTCAGCAACATTAATTCTATTCAAAAACATACTTTCCAAATCAGAAATTGCATTGATACCATTCAATCTCATCCACCAAGCATTTTCGTTCAGGGCTGTTTCTTTTAAAATTGGCAATCCTTCAATAATGGTGCTATTACTTTGTTTTTTTAAGTATTTGTTATAAGATAAGATAAAAGCATACTTCTCGTAACCAGTTAATTCTGAGGAAGTTTTTATAAAAAAAGAATTTTGTTCAGCTTCGCCATGCTCTGAATAAACATAACAAACAGTGTTTTTAATTTGTGGGGTTTCATCACTTTCTAAACTCTTAGCAAATTTCATGGCATCTTGGTAACTCACCGAAGATAAATTTTCTAAAGCTTTTTCAATAACATAATAAGATTCTTCAGAAACCGCATTAATCAACACCCCTTTAATTTCCTCATCGGCATCAAAGTTTTCTACCAAAGCATCCATAGCATCTCCTCTAACCTTGGTGTCGATGTCGTTTTTTGCTAAATCTATTAATTTTGCTTTTACTTCATTTCCGTTACTTTTTGCTGCTTTTTTTATTAATTTAATGGCAGTTAATCGGATGTTGGAATACTTATCGTTTAAAGCATGAGTAAGGGTTTTAACAGCAATTTCATCACTTGATTTTGAAAGCTGAATTAATGCTTCAAATCGGTCCAAATATCTTGGAGCATGGTCATACATAAACACCCATTCTTCCATCGTTTTATGATTATCCACTTTTTCACACAATAACATTTTTTCAGCATCAAAGTTGACTAAATCTGGTTTTGAAGCAACATCAAAACTGAAAATGTTTTTCACGCCATCTACAATAACATCTTTGGTCTCCACCTTTCCATTAAGGTAGATGTCAATTTTAAGAGGTAATTTGTAAAGAGGTACATTTTTAAAATCCTGCATCTGTTCAACAGTTACAGTTTGTGTTTTTAAGGTATCATTGTAAAAATAATTGATGTCTAAAATGGGATGACCTGCTGCAAAAAACCATTGGTTAAAAAACCAGTTTAAATCTTCGCCAGTCACTTCTTCGCACGATAATCTTAATTGGTGCATTTCTACTGCTGTAAATTTGTTTTCGTTGAGGTAATTTTTTAGTGAAGTAAAAAAAGCATCATCGCCGATGTAGTTTCTTAACATGTGTAAGATTCTACCCCCTTTTTGGTAAGTGTGTCTATCAAACATATCTTCGTTTGTTTTGTAATCAAAACGAACCATGTCTTTGTATTTTCCTTTTTCTACTTCTTGTAAATATTGAATTAAATCTGATTGCAAACCTTCTGCTGCTTTATCAGCACCATATTTATATTCTCTCCATAAAAATTCACCATAAGTTGCAAAAGATTCGTTTAAGGGTAAGTTTGCCCACGATTCGCAGGTTACTAAATCACCAAACCAGTGATGAAATAATTCATGAGAAATTACATCTTCAGCTCCATTTCCATCTAGCATTTCTCTGTGTGTTTGATGCACAAATTCGCCATGAATTGTTGCCGTTGTATTTTCCATTGCACCAGAAACATAATCACGCACAACTATCTGACTGTATTTTTGCCAAGCATAATCTACACCCAGTTTGGTGGAAAAAAATTCTATCATTTCGGGAGTTAATCCAAAAATTTCTTTGGCATAGGGCTCATATTTATGCTCCACATAATAATCAACATCCATAGTCCTCCATTTATCTTTTACCACAGCAAAATCGCCAATTGCCATCATAAAAAGATAGGTAGAATGGGGGATATTCATTTCCCAAAAATCGGTTCTTGTGCCATCGCCATTAATTTCGGATTGCATTAATGTGCCATTTGAAAGTGTTTTGTATTTTTCTTCGACGGTTATTGCAATTTCGTCAGTACATTTTTCATTGGGAGAATCGATGGTAGGAAACCAAACAGAATTAGCTTCCGTTTCTCCTTGTGTCCAAATTTGTTGAGGTTTATCTTGGTCTTCTCCTTTTTCATTAATAAAGTAAAGTCCTTTATCAGATCGTATTGCTGCACTTCCACCTTCTTTTAACTCGTTTGGTTTTGCGGTGTAATCAAGAAAAAGTTTTAGTGTGTCGTTTCTAGTGTATTTTTTTGGTAAGTCGATGGTAATTAGTAAACTATCATAAACATATTTTAAGTCTGTCATTACTGGAAAACCATCATTTCCTTTGGTAATTAATTGCACTTTATGAATATCCATTCCTCTTGCATCAAGCATAAGAATGCTTTGAGGGTAGAAATAGGGTTTTAAAGTTAGTTCAGCTTTTCCGTAGAGGTAGGCTTTTTCCCAGTTAAAACTTACCGCTAATTTAGTGTGGATAAGGTCGAAAGTTTGAGTGTTTGAACCATGATAAACCGTTGGCTCAGGAACTTTATTAGGGTTTTCAACTTCAACGGTTTGCTCAGGTAAATTAATTGTTTGAGTTGGTTTACAACCGATAAACACTACAACAAAAAGTGCGATAAATATAAAATGTTTAACCATTTTTAGATTAATTAATGATAGTAAAGGTGATAATTATTGATGGGATAAGCAAAAAGTATATGATAAACGGTGAAAAAATCAATTCAAAAGGAGTTACTCAGTATAATAACCTCTGCTATCCTTAACTGGAGCAGTTGATTTTATTGGGGCAATTTGCTTTTCTGTTTTTTCAGTTGTGGTGGAATCTTTTGATGAAGTACAGCTGCAAAATGCACTAATTAGTGAGCAAACAAGGAGTATTTTTTTCATTTTTATTTGTTTTGATTGTTCAAAATTAAGCAAAAGGTGTGAAATAATGTATTTCACCCACTTTAATACTCACTCAATTGAGTCTATATCTCTTTGAAGGGATTATTGTGGTGATTTTATTTTTGTAATTTAGTGGAATGAAAAAAGGGATTTTTATATTATTGGTTGGATTTGCATTTGTTGGCTGTCATAATTATCATAATGATTGTTTAAAATGGTTCAATAATATAAAAGAAGGGACTACAATTACAGATGTAAAAGAAAGTCAACCAGATTTTATTACGATTAATTGGGAAAACCCAGATACTCTTGAAGAAAATTACTTAAGGTACTATATTGAAGAAATAAATGGTTCAAAAGATTTACTCAACATGGACTATTTTATAGAATTTAAAAATGGAAAATTTAGAGGTGCTTTTACACATAAGTAAAAGTCTCTTAAACTTCAAAACTCATTCTTTTTCCTCTAAAATCTTCATCAATAATTCCCCTATTGTAAACTAAATGTCCGTTTACAAAAGTTTGCATTACTTTCGATTTAAAAATTTGTCCTTCCATTGGCGACCAGCCACATTTGTAGAGGAGATTTTCTTTTTCTACTGTCCACGGATTATCCAAATCTACCACCACCAAATCTGCAAAATAACCTTCACGAAGATAACCTCTGTCAACAATTTTAAAACAATCGGTTACGGCATGACTCATTTTCTCTGCAATTTTTTCTAAGCTAATTTTTCCATCATGGTAAAGTTCGAGCATTGCTACCAAAGCGTGTTGCACCATTGGTCCGCCAGAAGCAGCATTAAAATATGGTCTTAATTTTTCTTCGATGGTATGCGGAGCATGGTCGGTAGCTATCACATCTATTTTATTTACCAAAAGACCTTGTAAAAGTGCAGCTCTATCACTTGCTTTTTTTACTGCAGGATTCCATTTAATAAATGCACCTTTTTTCTCATAATCTTCATCAGAAAACCAGAGGTGATGAATACAAACTTCGGCAGTAATGCGTTTTTCTTTTAATGGAATAGTGTTGTCTAATAAACCAATTTCCTTAGCGGTAGATAAATGAAACAAATGAAAACGAGTATTGTATTTTTTTGCCAACGCAATAGCATTTGCCGAAGATTTATAACAAGCTTCCTCACTTCTAATTAAAGGGTGACAAGAGATGGGAACATCTTCGTCGTACTTTTCTCTATAAATTGCCGAATTATTTCTGATGGTGGTTTCATCTTCGCAATGGGCTGCAATTAATAGTTTGCATTTAGAAAAAAGTTCTTCTAATGTTTTTTGATTATCAACCAACATATTTCCAGTAGAAGCACCCATAAAAACTTTTACTCCACAAACAGTTTTAGGGTCGGTTTTTAAAACTTCATCTATATTATCGTTAGAAACTCCCATGTAAAAAGAGTAGTTGGCTAACGAATTTTTTTCGGCAATATCATATTTGTCTTGAAGTAATTGTTGAGTCAATGTGTTGGGAACAGTATTAGGCATTTCCATAAAAGAAGTAGTTCCTCCAGCAACTGCAGCAATAGATTCGGTATGGATATTAGCTTTATGGGTTAATCCTGGTTCTCTAAAATGTACTTGATCATCAATAACTCCAGGTAAGATGTAATTGTTATGAATGTTGATGGTGTCGTTCTCTTTTTCTAGTTCTGAAATATCATCTTCTTGAGAAAAGATTTTAGCAATTCGTTCTCCCTTAATAAGAATATGACCAGGAAAGAGTTGCCCCTCGTTGACTATTTGTGCGTTTTTTAATAAAATTCCCATGGATAAATTATCTTTCATACTTCTTAAACCAACTTTTCATTTTCATTTGGATAACGCCTAAAATGGCTTCCTTAAAAATTCCTTTACTCATTTTAGAGGCACCTTCTTGTCGGTCGGTAAATATAATAGGTATTTCAACAATGTTAAATCCAAATTTAGAAGCAGTAAATTTCATTTCAATTTGAAAGGCGTATCCTTTAAATTTAATGTTATCCAAATCTATTGTTTCTAATACTTTTCGAGTATAGCATTTAAACCCAGATGTGGTGTCTCGAATTTTTGTGCCAGTAATAAAACGAACGTAAGCCGATGCATAATAAGACATTAGCACTCTTCCCATGGGCCAATTTACCACATTAACCCCAGACTTGTATCGAGAACCGATTGCCAAATCTGCTCCACCTATTGCGCAAGCATCGTGTAACTTTATTAAATCTTCGGGATTGTGAGAGAAATCGCAATCCATTTCAAAAATATATTGGTAATCTCTTTTTAACGCCCACTTAAATCCATGAATATAAGCGGTTCCGAGTCCTAATTTTCCTTTTCGCTCTTCCAAAAAAAGTTGATTCGGAAATTCGGTTTGTAAGGTTTTTACGATAGTTGCTGTGCCATCTGGCGAGCCATCATCAACAATTAAAATATCAAAAGGATTTTTTAAAGAAAAAACAGTACGAACCATTTTTTCGATATTTTCCTTTTCGTTGTAGGTTGGTATGATTACAATGCTGTCCGACATTTTACTTTTAAAGTAATCTTGTAAAGATAATTAATTGATGTGAAGAATTAACTGCCGTTTATAAAATTGTGTTAAATGATGTTAAGAATACTATAAAAAAGGAGTAGGTAATACTAAAATATATATTCTTAACATTATACTTTTCTCTTGCAATTTTTCATTTTCTGATAATTATCAGTTACAATACTGGTATTAATCATGCTTTTTCATTTTCTAATTTCGTAACTTTAACTTTTTAATTTCAAAGAGTTACTCATGCAATATAAAAAAAACTTATCTATATTAGTTCTAACTATCGGTTTAGTACATCTAAATTTATTTGCACAAGTTGATGTGTCTGCTTCGGGTGGAGATGCTTCTAGCGTTAGTGGTTCTACAAGTTATTCTGTTGGACAAGTAGTTTACACCACCAATACTGGAATTGATGGCTCAGTGGCTCAAGGTGTACAACAACCTTATGAAATTTCGATTGTAACCGAAATTGAAGAAGCCGAAGAAATTAGTCTATCTTTTTCCGTTTATCCAAATCCAACAACTAACTTTATAAAATTAAACATAGGAAATTATACCCCTGAAAACTTAAACTATCAACATTATGATGCAAGTGGGAAA
>PFUQ01000022.1:7556-11945 GCA_002790175.1 Flavobacteriales bacterium CG_4_9_14_3_um_filter_32_8 | reverse complement strand
AAGAATTAAAAACTTTTAAAATCATTAAAACTCAATGAGACAGTGTTTTTTTTATAAAAACACATAGGCGAATTAGTCCCGATAGCTGAGCATATCGGGAACAACTTAAAAAGTTTAAACTAAAAATTTAAAAACAATGAAAAAATTATTAATAGTTTTAGCTGTATTTGTTACAGCAAGTGTGTTCGCTCAAGCACCTCAAAAAATGAGCTATCAGGCAGTAATTAGAAATAGCAGTAGTGCATTAATTACTTCAACTACTGTTGGGATGCAAATAAGCATTTTGCAAGGTTCTTCAACAGGAACACCTGTTTATGTTGAAACTCAAACACCAACAAGTAATGTGAATGGTTTAGTAAGTTTAGAAATTGGAACAGGAATTACTGTTGATGATTTTTCAACCATTGATTGGTCAAATGGACCTTATTTTATTAAAACAGAAACTGACTTAGCTGGAGGAACAAATTACACAATAACTGGAGTGAGCGAGTTATTGAGTGTTCCTTATGCTTTACATGCTAAAACAGCAGAAAATATTACTGGAAGTATTATTGAAACTGACCCCATTTTTGGAAGCTCCGTTGCAAGTGGTATAACAGGAACAGATGTAACAAATTGGAATAATAAATTGGATACCGAAATTGATGGTTCAATTACCAATGAAATACAAATATTAAATTTATCAAATGATACCATTTATTTAACTAATGGTGGTTTTGTAAAATTACCAGCAGGATTTAATGGACAATATTCCAGTTTAATTGGAGCACCAACAAACGTAAGCACATTTACTAACGATGCAGGTTATTTAACTACAGAAATTGATGGCTCAGTTACAAATGAAATTCAGGCTTTAAGTATTAGTAATGATACGCTATATTTATCTAACGGTGGTTTTGTAAAATTACCTTCAGCAAATGCTTGGTCGCTTTTAGGAAACATAGGAACTAACCCTTCTACCAATTTTATGGGTACAAAAGATACCAATGATTTAGTATTTAAAACAAATAATACTGAGAAAATGAGAATTTCTTCATTGGGAAAAGTGGGAATTGGGACATCAGGAACAACATTTCCTTTGGAAGTTAGTGTGCCCTCAACCAATGGCTCTCAATTTAATCTTAAACTCACAAATTTAACACTTGGAATTGGAAATGGCGTTGGAATTCTTTTTGCACCCGATGATGCTGCAATTGCAAAAATGGGAATTTTTGTAGAAAGGAAGGCGGCTTGGGGTTTTAGCACAATGCATTTTTTAAGTCGTTTAACTTCCGATTATACCTCTGCAGATTTAAGTAACTCTGTTATGTCGTTAACTCAGAATGGTTATTTAGGAATTGGAACAACAACCCCTTCATCACTACTCAATGTGCGTTCTTCTTCTTATAATCTATTAAAACTGGAAACTACCGGAGCTAATTCAAATGCAAATATAGATATTGCAACTACTGGATCAGGATCGGCACAATTCACTCAAACTGGTGGGGCTGGTGGATTTACTTTTTATCCTAATGGAGTGGTTGGTACACCAACGCTTGCCATAGTTCCATTTGGTACAACAGGTAATGTCGGTATTGGAACAACAACACCCAACACATTATTACAAGTTTATGGTAATAGTGGCAATCTATTAAAATTACAAACATCAAACATAATGAACACTTCTGGACAATCCATAGGTTTAACATTTGCTACTAGTGCTGATACTGAAACGGGGCGTATTGAGGCAATAACTGAAAGCAATGGTAATATTGGAATGCGGTTTTATACCTATAGTGGTGGGGCAAATGAAAGATTTAGAATTTCAAGTACAGGCAATATTGGTATAGGCAATAGTAACCCATCAGCAAAACTACACATTGGAAACGGAACTCGGTTTGTAGCATCAAGTGATGCTTCTATCTTTTTACAGTCGGGGAATGGTGCAGGTTCAGCAAGAGACTGGAAAATTTATGTTCCTATGACTGCTGGTTACCTTGCTTTTAGGGATATGGGGTTTGATAATTTAAACAATGGTATGGCAACCGATGCCATGGCAATTCAATGGGGTACTGGAAATGTTGGTATTGGCACAACTAATCCTGGATCAAAATTAGAAGTACAAGGTACAATAAAAATTGTAGATGGTTCTCAAGGAGTAAATAAAGTACTTACTTCAAACGCAGCAGGTTTAGCAAGTTGGCAAGCATTACCAAGCCATTACATTGGTGAAAACTATGGTGGTGGAATAGTTTTTTATATTTATGATAATGGACAACATGGTTTAATAGCTTCTACTGTAGATCAAAGTGTTGGACTACAATGGTACAACGGAATTAATAAATATACAGGCACAACAGGTGATGGTTTAGGTGCAGGCACAATGAACAGTACTATTTTGGTGGCTTCACAAATGGGTGATAACCCTACAGGTAATTTTGCTGCAAAACTTTGTGCAGATTATTCAATTACTGATAGTGGTGTTACTTATGGCGACTGGTACTTACCTTCAATATACGAGTTAAATTTATTATATCTTCAACAAGCCGTAGTTGGAGGTTTTGCGAATGACCCGTATTGGAGTTCAACTGAGACTGATAACGCAACTGCTTGGAGCCAAAACTTAACTACTGGCACTCAATACAGTTTTTACGGTAAAGCTGCACTATGGTATGTTCGTGCAATTCGAGCTTTTTAAATTATTCTACTACTAATCGATTGATTTAAAAAATGCTAACAGAATTAATTTGTAAAATAGTTACTTTTACGTTTAAGATTTTACACATTTTATAAATGTAGTGTCTTAAAAATCAACAAAGCCATTTCAAATTCATTTAGCATGTCAAAAATATCTATAGCCATACACGGAGGAGCAGGAACCATTTTAAGAAAAGATTTAACTCCCGAAAAAGAAGCTGCTTATTTAGCTGCTTTAAATGATGCATTAACTGCTGGTTATGCTGTTTTAGAAAAAGGTGGTTCGTCGCTCGATGCAGTTGAAAAAGCCGTAAATTCGTTAGAAAATACTCCTTTGTTTAATGCTGGAAAAGGTTCGGTTTTTACCGAAAAAGGAACTCACGAAATGGATGCTTCCATTATGGAAGGAAAAACCAAAATGGCTGGAGCAGTTTCCTTGATTACTGGCATAAAAAATCCAGTTTCGTTGGCTCGATTGGTGATGGAAAAATCGGAACATGTGTTTATGGCTGGTGCTGGAGCACTCGAATTTGCAAAATTGCACCACTGCCCTACCGAAGCTCCCGAATATTTTTACGATGATTTCCGACATAAACAATGGTTGGAAGTAAAGGGTTCTGATACTTTTCAGCTAGACCATGCCTCCACCAAAGACAAAAAATTTGGAACTGTTGGTGCTGTGGCAATTGATATAAATGGCAACATAGCTGCTGCAACTTCAACTGGTGGTATGACCAACAAAAAATTTGGTAGAGTTGGTGATAGCCCAATGATTGGTGCAGGAACGTATGCCAATAACGAAACCTGTGGCATTTCTTGTACAGGAAGTGGCGAATTTTTTATTCGTGGCGTGGTGGCTTACGATGTTTCTTGTTTAATGGAATACAAAGGTTTATCGTTACAAGAAGCTTGCGATACGGTAGTAAAAGACCGTTTGTTAAAAATTGGTGGTGATGGTGGACTTATTGGAGTTGATAAGTTAGGAAACCTTGCTTTTTCGTTTAACACAGAAGGAATGTATCGTGGCAAAAAAACCAGCAAAGAAACCTATGTTGGGATTTATGTGTGAGGTTGGAAGACCGAAGACGGAAGTCGGGAGTTTGAAGACTGAGAACTGAAAACGAACTTTGAAATTCCTAGAACACACCCCTACCTCCCGAAAAAAACGGGACAGGCTCTCTCAAGAGGGGAAGCTAACGCTCAATGCCAACTTCGGACTCCAGTTTTCGTTCCTCTACGAAAGCCCTCCCTTCGGGAGGGTTGTGTGGGCTTCTTTATATTCTTCCAACGTCATAATTTTTGTGGAGCGAGTTTTCAAATCAAACTTATCACCAAAAGATAAAATGTGAACTTTTAAATCGGTAACCGACAAAGGCAAATTGTCGTCTAATATTTCTCTATAATTGTGGGTTAACCAGCTTGGGTCGAATAAAATTGCCATACCAGAACCAATTACTGTAAACACATTGTTTTTAATAATTACGCCTGTATCTTCCGACAAGCCAAGTCCAATTAACTTTGGAAAAGCAGCTACTGCTTCAGCTAATCTGCCAAATCTACCACGTTTAATAAAATGAGTATCAATGATTAATTCAGGAATAAAACCCATTCCTTCTCTAAATTTGGTAGAGCCTCTAACAATAGATTCGGTAACATTTCCTCCCGAAATCATTTCTTGCGACATACACATTGCTCCTGCACTTGTACCTGCAA
>PFUQ01000022.1:0-7520 GCA_002790175.1 Flavobacteriales bacterium CG_4_9_14_3_um_filter_32_8 | reverse complement strand
TTTTATGAAACTTGGTATTTCCAATAAAATTAACTATTCGAGATTGGTCTCCACCGGAAAACATTACCCCATTACAGGCTATTAAATCTTGAATATTTTCTTCACTTTCTGCTTCTTCGACACTATTTATCGATAAAACTTTTACATTTTCACAACCTAATTTATGAAAAGCATGTAAATAATTTTTTCCTACTTCCTCTTGAATACTCGATGCTGTTGGTATTACAATAATTTTACTCGATGTTCCTCCAGCTTCTTTTACGACATGCGATAATATACCGTCATGAATAAATTCCAATATATAATTTTCACTTTTTTCTATTCCTTTATCCTCGTTTCCGCCAATTGGAATTAAAGTTCCCTTTGCCATGCTTGTATATTTAAAATAAACGTGTACATTTAATTCCTGCAAAAAAAGATAAATTAATTTTAAAATTCACCACCTATAAGATAAGTTATTATGAAGATTATTAACATAAATGTAATGCGAGGACCAAATTATTGGTCGGTTAGAAGACACAAATTGATTGTGATGGTTTTAGATATTGAAGAACTAGAAGATTCTCCTACCAATACGATTTCAGGATTTGATAAGCGTCTTAAAAAAATGTTTCCTGGAATGCAAGAACATCGCTGTTCTGTTGGTAAAGTTGGTGGATTCTTTTCAAGAATTAAAGAAGGAACATGGATGGGACACGTTATTGAACACATTGCATTAGAAATTCAAACCATGGCTGGAATGGATACTGGTTTTGGACGAACTCGTGATTATGGCGAAAAAGGGGTTTACAACGTGGTTTTCGATTATCACGAAGAAAAAGTAGGCGTTTATGCTGCTAAAGCTGCCGTTCGAATTGCCGAAGCTCTTATTTCGGGCGATAAATACGATTTAGATGCCGACATCCAAGAAATGCGTGAATTGCGTGAAAGTGTTCGCCTTGGACCAAGTACCGCTTCAATTATTGATGAAGCCGTGAGTAGAGGTATTCCGTGGATACGATTAAACAAATATTCGTTGTGCCAATTGGGTTATGGCGAAAATCAAAAACGAATTCAGGCAACCGTAACCAGCCAAACCAGTAGCATTGGTGTAGAATTGGCTTGTGATAAAGAAGATACCAAATATTTGTTGGAACAAGCCGAAATTCCTGTCCCAAAAGGTGAAATTGTAAAAAGTGAAGACAGTTTATTGAGTGCATTAAGAAGCATTGGTTATCCTGTGGTAATAAAACCTGTAAACGGCAATCACGGACGAGGAATTACCACCAACATTACCTACAAAGAAAATGCACTCATTGCTTATCATGCAGCAAAAAATGTTTCAAAGTCAGTAATTGTTGAGAAATACATTACTGGCGATGATTATCGTGTGTTGGTAATCAATTACAAATTGGTTGCCGCTGCTTTACGAACTCCAGCTCGTGTAATTGGCGACGGAAAATTAACTATCGAAAAACTCATTGAAGAGGTAAACAAACATCCAAAAAGAGGGTATGGACACGAAAAAGTGTTGACTTACATTACTGTGGATGACATGACTAAAACCATCTTAAAAAACAAAAAGTTAACTCTTAAATCCATACTTAAAAAAGATGAAATATTAAATCTTAAAGATACTGCCAACCTAAGTACAGGAGGTACTGCCGAAGATGTAACCGACATTATTCATCCGTATAATATTTTTATGTGCGAACGAATTGCTCGCATTATTGGGTTAGATATTTGTGGAATTGATATTATGACGAGTTCATTAAGTCAACCTTTACCAGAAACCAATGGAGCTGTTTTAGAAGTAAATGCAGCCCCCGGTTTTAGAATGCACCTCGATCCAGCAGAAGGTTTGGCTAGAAATATCGCTGCACCAGTTATTGATATGTTATTCCCTCCCGGACAGGATTTTAGAATACCTATTGTTTCGGTAACCGGAACAAATGGTAAAACCACCACTACCCGATTAATTGCACATTTATTAAAATTAAAAGGCTTTAAAGTGGGTTATACCACTACCGACGGGATTTACATTCAAAACAGATTGTTGGTAAAAGGCGATTGTACAGGACCGCAAAGTGCCGAATTTGTGTTGAGAGACCCTACCGTAAATTTTGCAGTTTTAGAAACCGCACGAGGTGGTTTATTAAGAGCAGGATTGGGTTTTGCAACTTGTAATGTTGGTGTGGTAACCAATGTGGCAGCCGACCACTTAGGGCTTAAAGGAATTCATACCATTGAGCAATTGGCTAAAGTAAAAGGTGTTATTCCCGAATCGGTGATGCCAAGTGGTTACGCTGTTTTAAATGCCGACGACGATTTGGTATATAACATGAGAACCGACTTAAAATGTAATGTAGCATTGTTTTCGATGGACGAACAAAATGCTAAAATTAAAAAACATGCCAAACGAGGTGGAATGTCGGCAATATACGAAAATGGTTACATTACCATTTGTAAAGGCGAATGGAAATTACGTATTTGTAAAGCCGTAAATGTGCCGTTAACCATGGGCGGACGGGCATCGTTTATGATACAAAATATTTTACCAGCAGCTTTAACTGCTTTTGTTAGCGGAATAAAAATTGAGGATATAAAAGTTGGTTTAGAATCGTTTATTCCTTCGCCATCGCAAACACCTGGACGATTGAATTTGTTTGAATTTAAAAACTTTACACTGTTGTTGGATTATGCCCACAACCCCGCTGGATTAAGGGCTTTACAAAAATTAATTGAACGCATGGACGGCAAACCAAAAGTGGGTATTATTGCTGGTATTGGCGACCGTAGAGTAGAAGACAATGTAGAAATTGGTCAAGTTGCAGCAGAAATGTTTGACGAAATTATTATTCGTCAGGATAAAAATTTAAGAGGCAGAACCGACCAAGAAATTATTGATATGCTAACGGTTGGAATTAAAAAAGTGAACCCTAAAAAACAATTTAAAGTGATACCCAATGAGTTTGAGGCGATAACTTATGCCGTAAAACATGCCAAAAAAGGTTCGTTAATTGTGTTGTGTAGTGATGTAGTACCTGATGCCTTAGATTTGGTAATGAAATTTAAAGAAGACGAAGCCAAAGATTTATACAAATTTTCGGTAGATGATATTCCTAATGCTCATGATTAATAAAAAAATAAACGGCTATGTGTAATGGAGTATATAGCCGATTGTTGTGCGTAAGTTAAGTGAGTCCAAAGATAAACAAATTTGAGAAAAATAAGATAATAGTATTACCTTTGTATCATGAAATAAAAAAATTATTAAAATGGGATTAAAAGATAAATTGCAAAAACTTAGTAAGACTGAAACTACTAAAAAAATAGATTTAGAGAAAGTTATATCTGAATGGCAAACAGAAGTTGAAAAAACTCTTAAAGAGACATTGGATTGGCTTAAACCTTATCTTGAACAGGGACTTCTTAAAGCAGTAGAAAAGGAAAAAACTATTAAAGAAGAAATTTTAGGCGAATACACGATAAAACAATTAGAATATGAATTTGGAAAATTTAGACTTGTGTTTGAACCAATGGGGCGGAATATATTAGGAGCTTGGGGAAGAATTGATGTTTATTTAAGAGGAAGTAAAACTGATAAATATGTTTTGGTTTTGTTAGGTGAAAACTTTAAAATATCAAAATGGTATCTTTCTTCATTTCAAGATAAGTCAAAAAGGACTGAATTTAATAAAAAGAATTTAGAGAAACTTATCGAAGAGTGGATTGACAAAAATACATTTTGAGGATTATGGAAGAAAGACTTAATAAGGCTGTGGATAATTACAATGTCGTAATTTCAATCTCAAAAAAAGCACAAACACTAACAAAACAGGACAAGAAATATGTTTCAGAGTTTAATCTTCCAATATTGGGTAAAAAGTTTAAGGATTCTCACGCTGAAATAGATGAATATTTTGATAAATTGAGTGACATAATATTAGAATATTCATTTTTGGAACTTTTTGCGTCTTTTGAAGCTATTGTAATCGAAAAGATTAAATTAGCTTCTGGTGAAATGAAAAAAACACTTAACTCGAACTATAATACCTCCTTTCCTTTTAATTCTTATGAAGAACGTTTTGTTAAAAATGAAGATGATTTAAGTAGTTTGAATAAGATTTTGAATTTATTAGAAAACAAGATTGATAATAATCTATATGATAAATTGAAAATTATTGTAAAATATAGAGATAGATTAGCACATGGTAAGAGATTTAATGAGGATATTGTTCTAGAAAGTATTGATGAGACAAAGAAAATAATGGAGCAGATTTTAGATGAAATATAACCTACCCCCCTCTCTGTCCGTTTGAAGCCAAGCCTTTGTGTGTAGGCAACTACGGATTAATATTTTTTTACATTAGTTCGATATAATTTCCCCATGCTCCCATCAAGCGTCCCGCTTGTGGTTTTAAAAAAGTTGTAAACAATATCACAAGGCAGAGCCTTGCGATAGCAAATGGGATTGTTGGCGTTCATTTTGGGCTGACTGCATACAAATAACATAATGAGATAAACTAACCATAAATAATGAAAAGAGAAATTTCCAATATAAATCTGATTCTGATTATTTTCCTTGCTGGATTATTAAGTTGCACAAGGAATAAAACAAATTCAGATTCATTAACTGAGTTAGATTCAACTCTAGTTCAGGCTGGAAATATTTCGTTATCTAGTGTCATAGATACCTGTGGAATTGATTCAATTTTATTAAACAGTGATTATTTGTTTTCAAACCAAGACACAATTACACTTATTAAAAGGGAGCAATTATTATATCCACTTGACATGAGAGTCAGGAAGATTCTTAAAAATCATAGATATGGAGACTATTTCTATGTTTCATCATACGATTTACTCGATAATGTTTCTATGTTCACTTATTTTGAGGATGAAACCGAAGCTCCGACTGTTTATATCGCAACTATAAAAGATTGTGAATTAATTAGTAAGATTGCTGTTGGATTTGGTTCTTCTTGGGAACATGGCAATAAAACAACCGAATCTGTAATTCACGACGATAAGACAATTGAAAAGATTTCATATTCTGCATCTAAAGACTGGGGTGATTATACTGAATGGAAATATGACACAATAATCGTAAGATATAAGATTACTGAAAATGGATTGATTGAAGAATTGAAATAAAAACGAAACGCCAACACATGGTATAGTGCATGTGGGTTTTAGAGGTTTGCGAAGGTTTGTGTCTCGTAAATAAAGTCGGTGTAAACTGATAGGAAATCACCCCGTAATCCTGCACGACACCATACCATCAAACATTAGCAGCAATAAAAGGAAAAATATCAGTGGTGGACATTCTATTGAAATTCAGAAAATTAAAATTGCGGACAATTCCGTACTTCGTGGACAGCTTAACAGGTAACAACAAAGAATTAGAAAAAGTTTTTTTGCCCATGCACTTTTGGACTACGCAAGCAAGCACATTTCAATTTTGCTTTGGAAGCGTTTATTTTTCAAAGGTCAAAGCAAAATTGAAAAGAGCTTGCCCCACCGTACAAGAAAAACATCGAACTCCGTTGACAGTTTCGTCAATGACCACAGACCTGACAGGTTTGAAAACCTGTCAGGTCTTATCAAAAATAAAAAATAAAAAAATCGACAATTCCATAGAATTCCTTATCTTTTCCACGTACATAATCCATGTGGATAATCCAATGGGGGTAACCCCCCTCACTATCCGTTTGAAGCCAAGCCTTTGTGTGTAGTACCTACGGATGAATATTTTTTTACATTAGTTCGATATAATTTCAAGTATTATTTGTCTCGAAAGCTTTCGGGAGTGTCAGATACAGCAAATTTCAAAAACAGAAAGATTATTTTTCTACAAATAACATGATTTAGTTACCCAAAAAATAGTTGTTCAGTAACCAAATGGTTGTAGAGTTATTGTAAAAGGAATGTTCACCGCACTGTACTTTTCCTTCTTTGCAAATTTTTCTTTAAATTTAACAGCGAAGGAGTTCTTTTTTTTAAAAACAAAATTGTACATTTGCAGCCTTAAAAAAATTAATAATTAAATTTTAAAACAATGCCTACAAAGATTAGATTACAAAGATATGGTAAAAAGAAATTTGCTTTCTACCATGTAGTTGTAGCGGATGCTCGTGCCCCACGTGATGGGAAGTTTATAGAAAAACTAGGTACTTACAACCCAAACAACAACCCTGCAACAATTGACGTTAATTTCGAAAGATGTTTGCACTGGGTAAAACAAGGTGCTCAACCTTCTGACACTTGCCGTGCTTTACTTTCTTACAAAGGAGTTATGCATAAAGACCACTTGGATAGAGGTGTTATTAAAGGTGCTTTAACACAAGAACAAGCTGATAAGAAATTTGATGCTTGGATGAAAGAAAAAGAAGGTAAAGTTCTTGGTAAAACAGATAGCTTAGCAAAAGCTACTGCAGATGCAAAAATAGCAAGAATGGCTGCTGAAAAAGAAGCGAACGCCAAAAAAGCGGCAGAAGTATTAGCAAAAATAACTCCTGTAGAAGAAGTTGTTGAGGTTGCACCAGCAATTGTTGAAGAAGAAGTTACTGAAACAATTGTTGAAGAAGTTCCTGTTGCTGAAGCAAAAGAAGAAACTCCAGTAGCTGAAGCAAAAGAAGAAGCTCCTGCAGCAGAAGAAAAAGAAGAAGAAGCTTAATTTCTAATGAACATTGAGTCGTGCTATTATTTAGGTTACACCTCTAAAGTTCATGGAAAACAAGGAGAACTCATTATTAATTTAGATGTAGATTTTCCTGAAGAATACAAAAATTTGGAATCAGTGCTTATCCGCATGAACAAACAGGATAATTCGCTGATTCCTTTTTTTATTAGTACTACTCAGTTGCTAAATAACGGCACACTCAAAATTAAGATAGACGACATTAATACTGTTGACCAAGCAAAAGCATTGGTCGGAAAAGAACTATTTTTACCTTTAGATACACTCCCAAAATTAACTGGTAACCAGTTTTATTACCACGAAGTGGTCAATTTTGAGGTACTAGATAAAGAAAAAGGAACTATTGGAAAAATTAACCAAGTATTAGCTTATCCAACGCATGCCATATTTGAAATTATTAATGTTGATGGAAAAGAAATTTTAATTCCGATAACTGACGAGATTATCACCAACGTAAATCGAGAAAATAAAACCATAGAAATTACTGCCCCCGAAGGTTTGATTGAGATTTATTTGGAGTAATACTGAAAATTTACGAACTTTAACAAAAAGAATAAGTTATGTCTGGGTTAGATAGTATAAAAAATAGTTTGATTGACCGAATATTAGCAACTAAAAATGAAGAATTGCTAAAAGCAATTTGTAATATTTTTGAGTTCACTCAAACCGACAGTATAATTTCACTCTCGTCGGAGCAACTGGAAATGTTACAAATGAGCGAAAAAGATATTGAATGTGGAAATTTAGTTGCTGATGTTGAATAAATAAATAAGATGCTGAATTGACCCATCCTAAAAAATTACTGAAATTTTTAAAGAATAATTAAATCATCAGCATA
>PFUQ01000234.1 GCA_002790175.1 Flavobacteriales bacterium CG_4_9_14_3_um_filter_32_8 | reverse complement strand
TACCATTAAAATTCTGCTCACATTTTTTTCTCCTTCAGGTTATGAAATTGGAAAAAAGTACAAAAAAGCGGATTACGTTTTTTATCTCCCCTTAGATTCAGCAACTAATGCAAAACGATTCATCAAAATAGTAAATCCTAAAAAAGCTTTTTTCATCAAATATGAGTTTTGGTATCATTATTTGAATGAACTGCATCAACAAAATATTCCTATTTATCTAATTTCTGGTGTATTTAGAGAAAATCAACCTTTTTTTAAGTGGTATGGAAGTTTTCATAAAAAAATGTTGAACTTTTTTACACATTTTTTTGTTCAGAATACCGATTCAGAAAAACTGCTAACTACGTTAGGTTATCAAAACATAACAGTTGCTGGAGATACTAGATTAGACAGAGTATATGAAAATTCTTTATTTTTAAAACAGCTGCCATTAATCCAAAAATTTGTTGAAAATAAAACGGTAATTATTGCCGGAAGTTCATGGCAAAAAGAAGAAAAAATACTTGGAGAATTTATCACTTCCTGTCAAAAAGATTTTAAGTACATTATTGCACCACATGATATTAGCTTAAAACACATTCAAGAAATTGAGAACTTATTAGAAACTGATTTTATTAAATACTCTGAAGCTACACTTGAAAATATTTCTTCTTATAGATCATTAATAATTGATAATATTGGAATTTTAGCGAATACTTATCAATTTACCGATATTGCTTTTGTTGGTGGTGGTTTTACAGGTGCATTACATAACATCTTAGAACCTGCGAGTTTTGGTAATGTGGTGTTATTTGGACCAAAACATACTAAATTTCATGAAGCAGAAGAATTATTACAACTAAAAGGGGCTTTTGAAATTGATGATACCGATGATATGATTGCCATAGTGAACCATTTACTAGTATCAACTACTTTAGAACAATCTAAAACTGCTGCTCTAAATTACATTAAGAATGGAAAAGGTGCTACTGAACTTATTTTTGAAAAGTTGAAAATCTTGTAATAAGCCCCCTTGCATCTTATTTGTTTTCTTAATTTTTTTGATAGAAATCAAAAAAATTATTAGCAAACGATAAAGAAAAAAATTATTCGTGCCTTGCCCCTTTTAAAATTCTAAAAACGTGTAAAACTGCTGGAAAAACAGCATCCATGCTTTCTTTAGCTCCATTGGTTGAACCTGGTAAAGCCAATATCAAACTTTCACCAATAACCCCAGCAACACTTCTGCTTAACATCGAATAAGGAGTTCGGTCTTGTCCATAGCTACGAATAGCTTCATCAATTCCTGCTATTTCTCTTTCTAACAAAGGTTTTAATGCTTCTGGGGTAACATCTCTGCTCGACAACCCTGTGCCACCAGTATAAATAATAAGGTTGGCTCCTTGTGCCACATAAAATTTAGCTTTTTCCTGAATAGCAGAAATTTCATCTGGAATAATAATGTAATCCATAATTTCCACTTCACATTCTTCTAATTTTTTGATGATGGCTTTTCCTGCTTTATCCTCTTTTTGTCCAGCCGAAATGGTATCTGAACAAACTATTACAGCGGCTTTTAAATCTTTACGGAACTTATCTTTAAAGTCGGATTTTCCACCTTTTTTCTCCACCAATTTAATGTGATGAATTTCAATTCCTTTGTCGATGGGTTTTAACATGTCGTACATATTCAGAGCTACAACACTTGCTCCGTGCATGGCTTCTACCTCAACACCTGTTTTATAAATGGTTTTTACAGTTATTGTAACAGTTATATCCAAACCATTTATTTCATAGTCTATTCCAGTATATTCTATGGGCATGGGGTGGCAATCGGCTAAAATTAAAGCCGTTTGTTTTACGCCCAATAATCCAACTGCCTTACTCATCGCAAAAACATCGCCTTTAGGCACTGTTTTATTGATAATTGCATCTATTGTTTCTTGTTTACTCACTTTCACAACCGCTTGTGCTGTTGCAATTCTTAGTGTTGAAGTTTTTGTTGTTATATCGACCATTATTGAATGATTATTTTTTAATGTCTAATGATTAATTTCTAATTTGTGATGATTATTTACTACTTGCTGTTTTTCGAGAAGAAATGAATATTGCTGTTAATTCTTTTGATTCATTTAATAATTTTTCTACTTTTTCTAACGATATTAATTTTTCATTGATGATCAATTCTAACCAAAATGCACTCTCATCCACTTCTTCAACGACAATACTAATTTTTGCTATAAAACTTGGTTTTGATTGTGCAATACAAGTCGCTCTATAATTTGCTGCGATAGAAGTAGAACACCTAATTAATTGACCTTTTATATGATTTCCTAAATATATATTGGGTAAAAACTCGGTTAATTTAACACATTGATGAGCAAAAATTTTAGTTCTATCTTTTAAGTCGTTTTTCATTTTTTCTTTTTTTCATTAATAAATAATCATTAAAAATTATTCATTTATTTACTTTCCAAGTATGCGTTTCGTCTTCAAATATTTCTTTACCAAAAATGGGTGCTTTGGCTTTAATTTCTTCGGTAATGTATCGAGTGGCATCAAAAGCCATAGCTCGGTGTTTGGACGAAGTAAAAACAAACAAACACAATTCACCAGCTTTTACTATTCCTTTGCTATGATAAATGTGAGCACAAGTTAAATCGTATTTTTCAAAAGCAGCTTCTCTAATTTCATCAAATACTTTGTTAGCCATTTCTTCGTAGGCAGAGTAATCGATAGCTTTAACAATTTTCCCATTAATTTCATCAGCTCTAACTTGCCCTAAAAAAATATCATGTGCACCAATGTTGGTTTTTATTTGATGATGGGCAATTGCATCGGCAATTTTTAAAGGAGTTATAGCTCCTTCCACAAATACATTTTTAATTTTCTTTTCGCTCATTTTTTTAAAATTTTATTTCCATGTAACAATACCGCCAGTGAGGTTGATTAAGTTTTCGAAACCATTTTGTTGTAAATAATCAATGGCTCTTAAACTTCTAACACCGTGTTGGCAAACAATTACTTTTATTTGTAATTTATCTATTTTATCCAAATTCATCGAAATGGTTTGCAGCGGAATATTTATCATGTTCAATTCATCCACTTTGGGCTGCTCCCATTCTTCCCGCACATCAATAATTTGGATGTTTTGGACTTTAATTAATTCTTTTAATTCTTCGGCACTTATTTCATTGTCATGATGAGTTTTTTTAACTCCACAAAACAATTCGTAATCGTTGTTTTCAAAATTGGTTGCCGATGCCAACACTTTTTCTACTTGTTCTTCCGAACGGTTAATTTTAATACTTATTGAACTACTTTGCAATGCATCAACAATTAATAACTTGCCCGATAATGGAGCTCCAATTTCTAAAATAATTTTAAGAACTTCGTTGGCTTGTTGTGTGCCAATTAAACCGGGCAAAACACCAATAACACCAACATCAGAACAATTAGGAACACTTCCTGCTTTTGGTGGTTCAGGAAACAAACATCGGTAAGTTGGACCTCCTTTAAAGTTGAATACCGAAACTTGCCCTTCGAATTTGTAAATCGCACCGTAAACTAAAGGTTTTCCAGCAATCACACAAGCATCGTTTACTAAATAGCGAGTCGAAAAATTATCTGTTCCATCTACAACAATATCGTAATGCTTAAAAATTGCTAGTGCATTTTTGGGTGTTAATTTTTCAGGATAAACTTCAAATTTTACAAAAGGATTGAGTTGTTCTAATCGTTCTTTAGCAACAATAGCTTTGTTTTTACCAATATCGTTGATGGTAAATAAAATTTGTCGTTGCAAGTTGGTTTCATCCACTACATCAAAATCAATTATTCCAATCGTTCCAACCCCAACAGCGGTTAAATATTGCAATACAGGACAACCCAAACCACCAGCTCCAATTACCAAAACTTTGGCAGTTTTTAGTTTTTCTTGTCCAACTTCACCTACTTTGTCTAAAAGCAAATGGCGACTGTATCTGTATTTTTCTTTATCGGTTAATTTTTGAGTCATAACTATATTTATGTTCCTTTCAAAATAAATAACACACCCCTGATTTTGTAATCAATCCGTTGAAAAAACGGATTAAAACAAAATCTTCCCCTCTCAAGAGGGTAGTTCACCCACCTGCAAATGGCGGCAAAAGGGCAATTTCATCATTCTCTTTTAATCGTTTAATTCCATCCACTAAAACTTGATTTACAGCAAATTTATAGTTTAAGAATTCGAGTTTAGCATACTTATTTTTTAAAAATACATCTACCTCCAATACTGAATTTCCAGTAATTTCAAGTTGTTCTTCTTGTTTTCCAATTGCTTCAGCAATCATTCCAAAATATTTAACAGCTAACTTCATGCTATATTTTTTAACTCTGTAGATGTATTTATGTTCGTAAATTCTTTTTCGTCAAACTGATTGGCATCAACAATGTTTAAGTTTATTTTTTCTAACGCTACTTTCATTTTTCGTTGATTATTATCTAATTCGTTTTTAAAAATAGGAATACATTTTTTATCATAAATTCCAATAACTTGGTGTGTTTTGTTGTTTTTAATAGGAATCGTTACATCATAGTTTGTGCAAAAATTTATTAAATATTGAAATAATTTTTCACTAATAAAAGGCACATCACAACTTACTACTATATTTTTATCGTGTTTGGAATACTTTAATCCAGTATAAATTCCTGCTAATGGACCCGCATCTTTTATCAAATCTTCATAAACTGGAAGTCCAAAACGCTGATATTCTATTTGATTGGAGATGATAATAACTTCGTCAACCAATGGAGTTACTACATCGATAACATATTGAATCATTGGCTTACCATTTAACAACAATAAACCTTTATCAATACCCATTCTTGAGCTTTTCCCTCCAGATAAAATAATAGCTGTTCTGTTTTTTGATGTATTCATTTAATTATGGCAATAAATAAACATCAACTAACTCATCTTTGCTAATTAACTCAATTTCTGTTTTTACATATACAAAACAGTTGGCAAGTGCAAAAGATTTTAACATATCAGAACCTTGTCCTTCTAAAATAGTTACAATTTTAAAATTGGTATGTGCTTTATAAAATATAGCTCTTCCTTCTTTTTTTATTAATTGTTGGGAGATTGGAAGTTTTAAGCAAGGTAAATATAATTCATTTCCTCCTATCATCAAATTAATTGACGGATAAGCATATTGATAAAAACAAGTTAATGCCGCAGCAGGATTACCAGGTAATGCAAACACATAACAGGAATTGGTTTTCCCAAAAAACAAAGGTTTGCCAGGTTTTTGTTTGATTTTGTAAAAAACTTCTTTCACATTTAAATTAGCTAATGATTCTTTCACAAAATCATAATCACCTACAGAAATTCCACCAGAAAGCAACACTAAATCATTATTTTGAAGTGCTTGTTGAATTGCTTTTTCAGTTTCTTTTTGATTATCTTTAACAACAACGACAGTAGGTTGAATCATTAATTTATTTAATGCAGCTTGAAGCATAAATGTGTTCGATTCGTAAATTTGTCCTTCAGATAGTTGGTTACCAGGTTTCACCAGTTCATTTCCTGTAGCAATAATTGCCACCTTTGGTAATTGGTAAATTTTTATGTTTGTTAACCCTAATGCAGAAATAAATCCTATTGCTGCTGCAGAAAGGAGTGTTCCTTTTTCTAATGCTACATCACCTTTATTAATCTGAGAACCTTTTAGTCGTACGTTCCCTCCTTGTTTCAACCCATTATCTTTTATAATCAACTGATTATTAGTTACTTCTGTAAGCTCTTGCATCACAACGGTATCTACTCCACTAGGAATTTTTGCTCCAGTAAAAATCCGAACCCCCTCTCCTTTTTTTATGTGAATTGTTCTGGTGTCTCCGGCAGCAATTTCATCAATTATTTCGATGGGGTTGTTTCTATCTTCAAAGTAAAAAGCATAACCATCCATGGCTGATTGGTTAAAAGATGGCACTGCAATAGCTGAAATAATTTGCTCGGCAAGATAATGGTTTAAAGAATCAACAACATTAATTTCTTGGATAGCTAAAGGGAATACATTTGTTTTTATTAATTCTTTTGCTTCTTCAACGCTTATCATGGTGTTATCCTCCAATATTTATCATAGAACGGTTTTGAGTGTTTTTCTCATTGTCTAAAAAATCCTCTTGACTTTTCATTCCTCCACGTACTTGCTTTTTGTTACTTATAGCTGACAAAATATAAGGAGTTAGGTCTTCTCCATTTCTAAGTGGTGTTAATAAATCTGTTTCGGAAGTAGAAAATAAACAGTTTTTAATTTTCCCATTGGCTGTTAATCGTATTCTATTACAACCATCGCAAAATGGGTTTGAAACGGTACTTATTACTCCAAAAGAACCTTTATATCCTTTTATTTGATAGTTTTTATTGGTATCATTTTTTTTATCTACTAATTTAATAAGTTGAGATGGAGTATAATGGTTATTTATTTTTTCCAATACTTCTTGTAACGCAACCACTTTTGAGGTATCCCATTTATTACCATCAAAAGGCATAAATTCGATAAATCGGAACGACACATTTTTATACTTAGTAAACTCAATAAAATCAATCAATTCATCATCATTTTCACCTTTTATTAAAACTGCATTCAATTTAACATTAAACCCTTTTTGTTCTGCAATAATAATATTGTTCATTACCCTGTCAAAGTAATCTCTTCTGGTAATGTTATTGAATTTTTCTTTTTTGAGTGTATCTAAACTAATGTTAAGATTATTAACACCACACTCAGTAAATAATTCTAAATATTTATCTAAGACAATACCATTTGTAGTAATTCCTAATGCTACTGGTAATTGGCTCAACCCTCTGATTATTAAATCGAAATTCTTTTTTAT
>PFUQ01000082.1 GCA_002790175.1 Flavobacteriales bacterium CG_4_9_14_3_um_filter_32_8 | reverse complement strand
AACATGAAATACTCAATTGTAATTATTGCAGCACTAATCGGATTATTAGTGTTTGCATTTAAAGCCCCAAATTTTGATTTTACTAAAGATGTAGCAGGAGGAATTCAATTTAATAAAGGAACTTTTAACGAAGTACTGCAACAGGCTAAAAAAGAAAATAAACTGATTTTTATAGATATTTATGCCTCTTGGTGTGGACCTTGCAAACGATTAAAATCGGGTACTTTTTCAGATGTTGAAGTTGGTAAATTGTATAACCAAAAGTTTATTAATGCAGCTTTTGATGGAGAAAAAGGCGAAGGAATAATATTGGCACAGAAATATGGTGTGAGAAGTTATCCAACACTATTGTTTGTAGATAGCAATGGCAATATTGTTGTTCGAACTGGAGGTTATCACAATCCTGATGAATTTATTGAACTAGGTAAAACGGTTGCAAAAAAATAAAATTAATGTTATTAGAAAACGACAAAGCAATCGACTTCATTGTTTCTGATTATTTAAACAATCAAGTAACGCTTTCCGATTACAAAGGAAAAAAAGTATTATTGAGTTTTTTTAGAGGTGCTGCCTGTCCGTTTTGTAACATGAGGGTGCAAGAACTCATTAACAACTACCATAAATTTGAAGAAAAGGGAATTGTTATCATTTCATTTTTTGCTTCAACAAAAGAAGAAATTAATGAGTATGCAGGAAAACAAAATGCACCTTTTGCAATAATTCCTGATCCAACATTCGGTTTGTATAAAAAATATGGAATAGAGCAATCATCGTTTGGAATATTAAAAGTTATGCTAAAACCATTAAAAATGGTTAGAATGATGCAAAGTGGTTTTTTTAATCTCAAATCGAGCAAAGATAAACCCATTGTTCCAGCCGATTTTTTAATTGATGAAAATCAAATGATACTAAAAACCTATTATGGTAAAGATTTTGGCGACCACATGAGTATTGAAGATATTTTAAATAGGAGATGAATTAATACACTATAAAAAACAAAAAATATAACCTGACAGTCCGTCAGCTGAAGGATTGTTAGGTTTAAAAAATAAACAGATGAAAAGAATAAACACAACATCAATTATGCTATTATCCATTTTATCACTTAGTTTGTCTTGCAAAGCACAAGATAAAAGTTTAAAAACAGTAAATGATGCTAAAGGTTCAGAGGTTGGTCAGGTTGTAGAAAATTTTACAGCAACTGATGTCAATAACAACCCCGTTTCGTTAGAGAAAACCTTAGAAAAAGGTCCTGTAGTGCTGATTTTTATTCGTGGTCAATGGTGCCCCATTTGTAACCGACACATGAACACCATTCAAGACAGTTTAAAATACATTCAAGATAAAGGTGCTCAGGTAGTTGTTATTTCGCCCGAAAAACCTGAATTTATTGAAAAAACCATTGAAAAATCGAAAGCAGAATTTATTGTTTTGTATGACGAAGGACAAAAAATTTCGGATTATTTTGACGTAACTTTTAATCCTGATGGAAAAACTAAAGCAATATACAACACCGTTTTAGGAGCAAAATTAAAAGAATCGCATACAGACGATAGCGAACGTTTACCTATTCCGGCAACTTTTATTATTGATAAAAATAAAAAAATAATCTGGCGACAATTTGACCCTGATTACAAAAATCGTTCAACGGTAAAAGATATTATAATAAATTTACCGAAGTAATTATGGTAAAAATAAAAGTGATACAACCAGAAGAAGCCGAAGGTAGATTAAAAGAAATCTATACAGACTTAATTACCAAGCGTGGGAAATTAGCCGAAGTACATAAAATACAAAGTTTACGACCAGAAAGCATTGTAAAACATATCGACTTGTATTTAGAAATTATGTTTTCTAAATCGGAATTGAGTCGGGCAGAACGGGAAATGATGGCAGTGGTAGTTTCAGCAGCTAACCGTTGCGAATATTGTCAAACACATCATGCCGAAGCATTAAATAATTACTGGAAAGATTTAGAAAAGGTAAATCAACTCCGAACAAATTACAACACTTTAGCTTTAACCGAAAAAGAAAAAACATTGTGCGATTTTGCAAAACGATTATCACTTACACCTTCAGAAGATTTTGGCTTGGTTGAAAAACTCAAAACATTAGATTTTTCTGACGCTGCAATTTTAGATGCTACTTTGGTGATTGCTTATTTTAACTTTGTAAATCGAATAGTGTTGGGCTTAGGCGTAAATTTAGAAGAAAACGCAGGTGGTTATAAGTACTGATTGATGAAAAAAAGTACCTACATATTATTTCCTACTCTTTTGGTTTTACTAACCTCTTTTATTACCGTTAATAATAAGGATGTTGATACTAAACCACATTTGTTTAAAATTGAACGAAGCAAAGATGCCAACGAAATTTTTTACGACATTAACCTTGAAAAAACAGGCACATTAAGTATTACAGAACCTATTTACCCCTATTGGAGAAGGCAAACCGAAGGTGGGGCAATTAAACCCTTAACATGGATTCAACAACATTATGCGTATGGGTTGGAGTATGTTTATGCATCCGGAAATTATGCTAAATTTCATTTTGTTTCCTATAAAAAACGTGATTTTGTGTTAAAAAAGAACGCTAGTGGAGATTTTAAAGTTTTTACTCAATTAAATAATAAAGAAGTGGAAGTAAATCGTATATTTATCCAAATTGATGGAGGAACTTTTTGGTTTCCAAAAATCTCAAAAGTCGAATTACATACTAAAGAAGCTGTTACCAATAAAAACATTGTAGAAATAATAAAACCATAATAGACAAAAAACAATTTTATTACAACTGTCAAGGAATGAACTACGAACTAATAAAAAATAAAATAATTAACCTTATCAATCTTGGAATTGATAAAAATGAAATGATACGAGTGGATAAAAAACCACAGGAATTGATACATGAATTTGATTTTACTATTAGCAAAGAAGGAAAAACTGAAGAAGAAATGTCTTCAATGATTGATCAAATTATTCACAACAGTGTGAATACGAATCATACTTTTTTTATGAATCAAATGTATGGAAAACAACATCTCATAGGTGTTTATGGAGATATACTAACAACACTTCTAAACACATCAATGTACACTTATGAAGTAGCACCAATAATGACTTTAATTGAAAAGGAATGTATTGCTAAACTAAGTAAAACGATATGGAAAACCAGTGGAGATGGTGTTTTTACACCAGGAGGGAGTATTTCGAATATGATGGGATTAATGTTGGCTCGGAATGCCAAATTAGCACACATTAAAAAAGAAGGATTAACAAATGCTCCAAAATTTAGTATTTTCCTTTCTGATCAAGCACATTATTCATTTTTAAAGAGTGCTATCTTTATGGGGTTTGGAAGCGATAGCATAGTAAAAATAGCTTCTAATGAGATTGGTCAAATGGACACACCATCTTTGGTAAAAGCAATTGAAATAGAAAAACAGAAAAATAGAATTCCCTTATTATTGATTGGTGTTGCAGGAACAACTTTTTCTGGAGTCTTTGATGAACTGGATGCTTTAGCTATGATTGCTAAAGAAAACCAGATGTGGTATCATGTTGATGCAGTTTATGGAGGTTCTATGTTATTTTCTACTCAAGAAAAATATAAATTTAAAGGTATTGAAAAAGCCGATTCAGTCTCATGGAACTTACACAAAATGATGGGTATTCCATTGATTTGTGCTAGTTTCTTAACAAAAGAAAAAGGATTATTAAATGATGCTTTTGCAGTGGATGCAGATTATTTATTTCACGATACGGAAGATGATTACAATTTAGGCCAAAAATCACTACAATGTGGACGAAGAGTAGATGCTTTAAAACTATGGCTAGCATGGAAACATGATGGAGAATTAGGCTTTGAAAACCGAATTGATAAGTTAATAAAAATAGCCAACTCTTTTGCTGAAAAAATAAAGAGCAATCAAAACTTTGAACTCTTGTGTCAACCCGATTCACCAATTGTAACATTTAGAATTATTGATACTGATATGGATAATTTGGAAGGAAATATCATTAACAAGATGGTAAGAGATCAACTGTTTAAAGAAGGAGAAATCATTTTTAATTATGCCGAATTTAAAGGAAAAATCTACCTGCGTTGTGTAATTTCTGATCCTGAAATTCAAGAAAATGACATCAATAAAATTATCTCAAAGATTCAAGAAACATTAAACTTTTTAAAAGAACAAGTCGAAGCTTCATTTATTTCATTAAATGTATAACAATGCAACAATTATAGCATTAGCTTGGCCAAATACCAAAGTAGTAAAAGAAGGTAAGTGGTACGATATTCCGATGAAATGGCTGGGCGTAATAAAAAATAATTATTACAATGCCGGACATGCTGCTTTTTTATTAATTAATCACCAAAATAGTAATGTTCATTATTTTGATTATGGTAGATACCACACACCAATTTATCATGGTAGAGTAAGGGATAAAGAAACTGACCCAGATGTTGCAGTTAATTTGAAAGCTGAAATAAAAAATAAAATGATTGTTAATATTGAACAACTTTTGTTAGACAGATTTAATAATAAAGCTTGTCATGGCGAAGGAAAATTAACTGCTGCAATCGTTAAAAATATTCATTTTGAAAAAGCTTTTAAAAAAGCCAAAGAAATGCAGAATAGAGAAGCAATTCCTTATGGACCATTTCAGGCAAAAGGTTCTACTTGTTCAAGATTCGTAACACAAGTTGTAGTTGCATCTTCCAATAATTGGTTAACAAAACTATTAATTCAATTACCTTATACTATTTCTCCAACACCAAGGTCAAATAACAAAGTATTGAATGAATGTAGTCATTTTTATGAGGTGGTTGATGGAAAAATAATTCAAAAAAGGAGTAAATTTTATGGCTTTAAAAAATTACTACTTCCTAAAAAACATTATTCAATCAGAATGGATGAGAATGTTTCATCTATTTATTTAGTTTCAGAAACTGCTTAAGATGATGCAATCAAAAATTGGAACCATATTTTCTCCTAAATTGCCCAGTTCTATTCCTAAAAATTCTCAATGGCTTTTGGGACAAGGAGTAGGGACTTGGTTTTATATCGAACCAACCAATAAAAAGAATGAATTTTTGATCCAACGTTATACTCCAGAAGGAGAAATGAATTGCAATCGAATATTTAAAATTGAAGAAAATGTTTTATCTTTCGATATTCATCAACCTTACCAATTCATTCATATTTCACATTGTGCTAAATGCAGAATTGTTCAGAACGAAGTTATTTTTACTTTTAATTCTTTAACAAAATAGAATAACTTTGCTCAGAAATAAAATTTGATGCAAAAAATTAATTATTCTTTATCAACCATTTGTGCTTTGGCAACACCATCAGGAAGTGGAGCTATTGCTGTAATTCGTTTATCAGGAATTGATGCGATTAACATTTGTAACCGCGTGTTTTATGGAGCCGATTTAACAAATGTTGAATCTCATACCATTCATTTTGGAACGATAAGAGATAAAGAAAGGATAATCGATGAAGTATTAGTGAGTGTGTTTAAAGAAAAAAAATCGTTTACAGGTGAAAATTCGATAGAAATATCAACACATGGTTCACCATACATTCAGCAACAAGTGTTACAATTATTACTAGCAAATGGAGCTGTGTCTGCTAGTCCAGGAGAATTTACCTTGCGTGCTTTTTTAAATGGAAAATTAGATTTATCACAAGCCGAAGCAGTTGCCGATGTAATTGCTTCCAATTCAGAAGCATCACATCAATTATCCATGCAGCAAATGCGAGGCGGATTTAGTACCGAAATTCAAAAACTACGTGAGGAACTCATCCATTTTGCATCATTAATTGAGTTAGAACTCGATTTTGGAGAGGAAGATGTAGAATTTGCTAATCGTGATGATTTAAAACAATTGGTGGCAAAACTTCAAACGAAGTTAACTCATTTAATTAGCTCGTTTAATCTTGGAAATGTCATTAGAAATGGAGTTCCTGTTGCCATTGTTGGTAAACCCAATGTTGGAAAATCAACTTTATTGAATGTGCTGTTAAACGAAGAACGAGCCATTGTTTCTGCTATTGCAGGAACTACTCGTGATACCATTGAAGATGAAATCGTAATAAAAGGTATTAATTTCCGATTTATTGATACTGCAGGAATTCGGGAAACCAAAGACGAAATTGAGTCGATGGGAATTAAAAAGTCGTTCGAAAAAATTGATGAAGCCTCGATTATTTTATTGTTGGTAGATGCATCTACAATTTCAAAAATACAACTTTTGGTTGATGTTAAAAATATCGAAAACCGTATTAAAGGAAAAAATAAATGTTTGGTAATTATTGCCAATAAAATAGATAGATCTGAACAAAAAAGCTTAACCGAAAAATTCAATGGAATTAATCCTATAATTTTTGTTTCTGCTAAAGAAAAGTTAAACATTGAAGCCATTAAAGAGCAGCTGTTTAATTACGTTAATTCTAGTGCATTAAATCGAAACGATGTAATTGTTACCAATGTCCGACATTACGAAGCTTTAACCCAGTCCAACGAGTTTTTAACCAACGTATTAGAAGGTTTAGATATCAATATTACTGGTGACTTCTTAGCTATGGACATCCGCCAATCGTTACATTATTTAGGATTGATAACAGGAGATATTACTACCGATGATTTGTTGGATAATATTTTTAGTAAGTTTTGTATAGGAAAATAACCATCAAAAAACAAACTGTAAAACATAAGAAACCAAAGTTTTTTTACTCATTGTACTTACCTCTAAATTTTTCTATATTTGACCATATTATTTTACTACTCTAATTAAGCCCTTTAATGAGCGAAGAACAAAAGAAAAAACTCGA
>PFUQ01000130.1 GCA_002790175.1 Flavobacteriales bacterium CG_4_9_14_3_um_filter_32_8 | reverse complement strand
AGCGGGGGGTTGAGGCTCTTACATTTTTAAAATTAAAAAACAGATAAATAGTAACACTACCCTAATTATCAGAGACAACACCTTTTATATAATTTTCCTCTTTATAAAGATTTTCACTCTCAGTATAGTATTGCCATTTTCCAGTTCGTACAGGTTCAAAATAAGGTTCAACTTTCCTTTCATCGTTACCATATTCATCTTCGAAAATGACATATTGTTTTAACGTATCTAAGGATTCCATATACCACCCTTTAGATTTAATACTGCCTCTAACCCCATTCTTCATATACCATTCTTCAACATATATTTTTCCTTCACATGACTTTAAATAGAAATTTACCTCAGATGTATCCGTTATTCTCTGTAAAGTATCATTTGGAACAGCATCTATTATAAATACTTGATAATCCTTTACTGTGATTGTTAACTCACATTTCTGATTTCCTCCTGTCCCTCTTAATGGGTACATCACCTGACCTTTTATAGTAGAGGATGACACTATACTTAAAAATACAAAAATTACTATTTTAATTTGCCGTTTCATCTTCTGTTATCCTTTGCTGGTGCGAGTTTAGTGAAACGTAACTCGTTCCATTAAAATTTTTACTATTAATACTTTTTAATTATTCATTTCTTGTACCCAATTTTAGTACGTTCGGTTTGTTGTTTCTTTTGCTTAGTATCTTTTAAGAGGTAATTTATTGCTTCGTAAACATCTTTAAATTGTTTGTTGTATTTGGTTTCCAATTCTTTTAGTTTGTCGGTTAAATCTTTGTGGGTTAAGGCGTATTGGCGTATAAATACAAAGGCTCTCATAATGGCAATGTTTACATGCAACGCTTTCTTACTTTTTAATACACTTGATAACATGGCAACCCCTTGTTCAGTAAATGCAAGGTGTAGCTGGACTAAATTTTACCCCTCCAGGTAGGTTATCACAATTTGTGATAAGCTCATGCCATTCTGTTTTAGTAAGTTGAAACATAAAGTCACTAGGGAAACGGTCAAGATTACGTTTAACTGCTTGTTTTAAGGCTCTGTTTTCAACTTCGTACATTTCGGCAAGGTCAAAATCTAACATTATTTTTTGCCTTCTTACTTCATAAATTTTGTTTTCAATTTTTAGTAGTTCCATTTTTTGACTAACTATTTTTTTTGATTTAAGCCGCCTTTAGTTAAGGGAATTTATTGTTTAACTAACTTAACAGTTTGGTTATTGTAGTTTAAAAAATAAATACCTTGAGCTAAATTCGTTAGTGAAATAACTTGTTTTTTTGCCGAATTTAATGCTGTTAATTTTACTTGTTTACCAGCAATGTCGGTAATCGTTAACTGTCCTGTTGGAAGTTGGCTAAATTCTATCGTAATACTTTCTTTTGCAGGATTAGGATAAATCGAAAAAGCATTAGCTTTCAACTCATCTACACTAGTGGTGATAAAATCTACATCTACCATTTCTGTTGCGATGGCACTTACGTTATGTGCAGTATCTATCGCAATGGAACGTATCATTCCACTTGTTGTTGGATTGTTTTCGTACCTTATGTCGTTGATTGCTGCCGAACCTACTAAAATTGTTTCAGTTCCAGTTCTAGCATGATAGATTCGGATTTCATCCACATCGTAAGCACAATCGCCACTTCTAAAGGAAACATAATTTCCAACCGAAAGTGGTGTAAGGTCTTGCCACGAATCAATATACACATCATCTACATATACTTCGGTGATGCCTGTTGTTTTATCATATATTATTTTGTAATCGTAGGTTTGTGCTGCATTAAAATTATAAACGACTTCTTTTTGTAGCGTAAATACATCGTTTACCACTTTGTAAAATTGCAATTTTCCGTTGTCTTGTCGAAACCAAACAAAGTAAGAGTTTCCTCGATTGGGCAAGGAAGCGTCATCACTCATGTAATGAAATCCTGCACGTTTATTAGTTCCTGAACCACTTATAGCTGCTTGGTAATGGTATAAAAATTTAGTACTGTTGTTTTGATTAAATGCAGCGTATAAATTGGTGTTGGTATTGGCTTGGTCGTTTTGATGGAGTTTTCCACTAATGATACTCCAAATTCCTGAACCATTTATCCAATCGGGATGAAGGATTGCATCAAAATTATCATTGAAAAAACCATTATTGTTGTTGGCTCTCCATTCTATGGCATCATAATCGGCTACTTGGTAAAATTGGTGCATCACTCCACTGCCACCAACATTATCAACATCGATAAAGTTACTCACAAAATCGGTAGTTGCAAAAGGTGTTGGAGATGCTGAAATGCTAGTTGTTGGTGGAATGGTATCTAACATGCAAGAATATTCAACTTTCCAACCTGTTCCAATTGTTGAAACATCGGAATAGAATTTGAGTGTTAAGGCATTTCCTGTTGAGTTGATAGCTGGCGGTAATGTTGTTCCAGAAAATCCTCCAATTAATGGGTCGGAGATGGATGTTCCATCATAAATCCAAAGCGAATCGTAGCCTACTTCTAAACCAAAAGATAAGAAATTTAAACTAACGGAACTTGCTCCAGTTGGTGCTATCGTATAAGTAAATGCTTCGTTATTTCTATAATTTCCAAAATTTCCTCCGGTATCGTACAAGGTATCGGAACAAGCGATAGCAGAACAGTCGGTAAATTTTTGTTCCAACAAATTCCATAACTCGGTGTAACCATCATCGTAACCCAACGCCCAAATTCCAATCCCTCCAATGTTGAGTAGTTTTACCCAATCGTACCGTTCCGCCAGACTTTGCTCATCACCCACAAATGCTTGTCGCCAGTTGCCACCAGTTTGGTAAGTGTAATAAGGCGTTTCGGATTGATAATCGTACTGACGATTGCCGTAATTCCCTGTTGAGTTGGTTTTTACATAGCTGTAAGTTCGTGAAGAGGAAAACGCACCTGTTGTTGCAGAAGGAATTGTTCCGGCTGTTGTTTCCCATTCATAACCGTAATAAGGTAATCCTATTAATAATTTGGAATTGGAAACACCATTATCTAAATGATAATTAATGGAACGAATTAAATTGTAAGAAGTCCAAATGGAGCCACTGTACAACACATCGGTTGGACCTGCAGTTCCACTTCCGCCATAATAATAACCATATCCCATAATAATAAACTGATCGACTACATTGTTTAACGCCACAAAATCGAACACATTGTTCCAATCAACCGAATAGGTTGCCATGGTTACTGTTGCTCCAGGAATTGCAGCTTTTAGTTGGACTGATAAATCAGTCATAAAACTGGTTAAATCGTTTCTATTACTACCCGAGACTCCTTCAAAATCGATGTTTACGCCATCGGCATTTCTAAAATTTAACAACACAATGATGCTGTCGATAAAGGTTTGGCGAGCAGTCATGTTGGTTAAAAAAGTATTATTATTTGCTGATCCAAAATTGGTAACGCACAATTCTACTTTTGTTCCTGCGGCTTGAGCCATCGTTACAGATGGAGTTGTTTTCCAACTGTGTATGGAAGAATAACTTCCTGTGGAAGGAACTAATTCGTAAGAAAAATAGGAAAATGTAGAAAGTAAATCAAAATCATAATTGTTATAGGCTGTACCCACCCAATAAGGATGCCAACCGTAAACAGCGTATTCTAAGTTACAGAGCGATTTGTTTGAATGCGAAGCAATTTTTGCAACTCCTCCATTGATAGAATCCCATTGGGCTTCGGTAAAATTATCGTTAATTTTATAGTACTCGCTTTGTTCTTGATGAATAGAAGTGAATTGTGCTGAAGTGATGATTGAAAAAAATAATCCAACAGCGAAAAGTAGTGTTTTAAAATTAGTCATCTTAGTTTTTTATTAAACGAATGGTTTCTATAGTATTTTCTTTTTTAATTTTAAGAAAATAATTGCCAGCACCAAGGTTAAAAGGTTTCATATCTAGCGTAATGTTTTTTTGTTGATAAGAAGTTTTTGTAAAAATAATTTTTCCACTTACATCAAAAAGTGTTAATTCCACTTCTCCTTTATTTTCTATATCAATGGTAATATTTTGATGAAAAGGATTCGGATAAATCGAGCATGTAAAAGTAGTTGGTTCACTTACTGAAGTTGTCATCATTACCCATATTCCATCAGCGATTATATTGGTAAATAATCCTGCTCCATTTTCAGCCCTAACACTTACATAATAATCTTGATTATAAATAAGGCTTAAGCTGGTTTGAGAAAAATTGGTAGCAGTTAAATTGTTTGTCCACGAAACCACATTAGAATCACCAGGTGTTGTTCCAATAGCATACCAATAACCAACTAAGGCTGAATGAGAATCTGAAGAAGCATTCCAATTGGCATCTAATTGTGTATTGATTAAAGTAGTATCAATATCGGCTGCCACGCCATCTTCAACAGTAAAAGCAGTTGGAGGAGTCCAATCGACATTTATCAACTGTTCTGCAATGGAAGAAATATTGTTAGCAGCATCGTTTACGATTGATTTTACTTTTCCTGCGGGTGTTGCTGGATTTGGATTTTGGTAACGGATATCGTTGGTAGCAGCAGAACCAACGCTTACTATTACTGAAGGATTTCTTGAACGAAAAACTTTTAGTTGGTTCACCGAAAGCGTAGCATTACCACTTCTAAAAGAAATAAAATTTCCAGTTGCTATTGGAGATGAATCTACCCATGAAGTAATAAAAGTATTGTTACGATATACCGTTATTTTTCCTGTAATTCTGTCGTAAATTACCTTATAATCGTAAAGCTGACCTGCAACGGTTGTTAATGGCATATCCAACACAGGAGGACCAAAAACATCATTGACAACTTTGTAAATTTGCAATTTAGCATTGTCCACCCTAAACCAAACAAAATAGGAATTTCCTCTGTTCGTTAACGTATCGCTATCGGCAAAAAAGTGAAAACCTGCTCTTCGATTGGTTCCAGAACCATCAATTTTTGCTTCAAAATGATACAAATAACGGTTGGATAAACTTTGGTTTAAAGCAGCCGCAATATTGGTGTTGCCTTCCACCTCATCCGATTGAAATAGAGAATTTGTGTTAATGCTCCAACTTCCAACCACACTTGTCCAATCGGAATGAATAGCAGCATCAAAATTATCGGAGAAAAAACCGTTGTTGGCATTAGCTCTCCACTCGGTACCGTCATAATCAATAACTTGATAATAACTTTTTTCTAATCCACTTCCACCAGCATTGTCGGCATCCGTAAAATTAGTTGTAAAATTTCCAGTTACCCAACCAGAAGGAGCAGTAACACTTGTAGTTGGGGCAATAACATCTGGGCTTGATGAAGTGTAATTAAATATAAATCCTGGAGCATATGTAGAACAATCCGAACGTAATTCGAGCAAAATACTACCCCCTGATGAGGTAATAGTTGCAGGGATAGTGGTTCCTGTATAATAACCAATAAGAGGTGCTGCAACAGAATTTCCATCATAAATGTATAAATAATCCCAAGTGCTTTCTACATCAAATTGAACCTTGGTTAACGTGATAATACTCGCACTAGCTGGTTGAATTAAATACAGTTGTCGTTCTCCAGTATAATTTCCTGAGCTTCCACCATTGTCAGTTATTGTTCCTGAGTTTGCAGTAATGGTTGTAATTGGAGTTGTATTATTAATTAAATTATCAAAATATTTCCAATTCCAATTTGCTCCTGGGTCGGTGTGTGTTTGATTTGGATAATGTTGATGTCCTTTTACTTTGACACAACTTCCAGGAATACTTGAAGTGTTGTAGTTGGTAGTTGCAGTCCATGGAAAATAAGCTGTTCTTAGCGGACTAATCCCATAACCACTATTGGTAATATCTCTCACGATATCGGCAGAAGATTGATACATCGCAACAGTGTACCAAGAAGGATCGTTTACCCAGCCTTCATGTTCAAAACCAATCGTATAAGGATTTTCAGAGCCAACATGCCATGCTTTGTTTGATTCCAAAACCATTTGAGTAACTTGTCCATCAGAAGAACGCAACACATAATGAGCGGAAACTTGAGCAGAACAATTTTTAAACCAGGAAATAGCTCCTGCATAAGACCCCTGAATGGTATGAATAGTTATTGCAGAAACAAGTGTTCCACTTCGTGAGCTATAATTGCAAGGGGTTAAATCTTGTACTGCAGGAGGATAATCAACTGATTTATTGTTGGGTGTAGTAATTTTATAAATCTGACCATTATCTCCTTCAATAGAAGTATTGCTAATTACCACTTTTGAGGATTGTAACACTTTTAGATTTTCCTCGCCAAACACTTTTTCTAAATCTAATTGGTACTTTGGAAAATTATATGCTTGCTGCATCTTAACATCATTTAAAAAAGAAAGAACTGAATAGAGGTGTGAATTTAACGCAAAATCTTGTTGTAATCCATTATCAGGTAATTCACTTAATTGAGTTAAAATGCGTGCATAGTTTTGACTTTGGGATTTAGAAGGGCTTAACAGCGTTAATTCATGATGATAAGCAGCTGCATAAGCCAAAATATTTTGTTGTGGACTTTGTAAAATATCGTTCGCCGAAATTCCTGAAACTTGCGAAACATAAGTCAAATTATTTCTAAAATAGTTTTTCCCATCTAAAGTTAGTCCCATTACTCCATACGTTTTTGGTAATCCAGTGCAACTTTCCTCTTCATTTTGTAGATGCTGAAACCTCGTCATCGTATAAGAAACTGCTTCTAAAATTCCTTTTGGCACATCGGGATATTGCTGATAAGCAAAAGCAAATTCTTGTTGGTAAGGATTAGATGGAGCAGTATTTTTTTGAGAAAAAACAACAAAAAAGTTAGCAACAAAAAAGGAAAGTAATAACGTACGCATCTTAAAGTAGTTTTAGTTAGTAATAAATAATTTGCAATAAAA
>PFUQ01000197.1:4590-6940 GCA_002790175.1 Flavobacteriales bacterium CG_4_9_14_3_um_filter_32_8 | reverse complement strand
GAGACAATGAAAATTTTTGAAACACTATCTGGATTCCGTCAGCTGACGGATGAAGCAGTATATGAAAAACTATGAAAACCCAATGGGAGCAACTATAACAAACAATCTGACTGCGTTATATTTTTTTGCAATAGCTAAGGCTATTCCAAAAAAATATGCCTTGCATCTTATTTATTATCTTTGTTTTTTGAAAGAAAACAATTTTTAGAACCCACCTTAAGTTCTTCTAAATGTAATAAAGCTCTTTAGTACTAAAACATATGTTAAATAAAAAGAAACTATATTGGTTTTCTCAATTCTTTGGTTGGCTGATTTATATTATTTTTATTGGTATTTTCAACATCCTAACTGGAAATAAATTAAGTTCAGAATTAATATATAGCTTACTATCTATTTACCTTATTGGATTATTAACTTCTCATGGATTTAGATTAATAATAGTTAAATTAAACTGGATGAGGTTTAACATCCTTCGATTATTTCCAAGGATTTTATTGGGAAATCTTGTTTCAGGAATAATTGTTTATTTTCTTAAGCTAGTTTTTATAGAAATTATAATTCTTCAAAGTTTTGAAGGTATAAAATTTATTGATGCTTTTGCAGATATTATGAATTGGACTTTTATTTTTTTAATATGGTCATTACTTTATTTCTTATTCCATTTTATTACCAACTATCAAAAAGAAGAAATTAAAAATTTGAAATGGCAAGCAGCTAAAAACGAAATAGAATTAAATAAACTGAAATCACAATTAAACCCTCATTTTATCTTTAATTCGATGAATAGTATTAGAGCTTTAATTAACGAAAATCCAACATTAGCAAAAGAAGCGATTACTCAACTCTCCAACGTGCTCAGAAACTCTTTGTTAATGGGCAAACAAAAATTAATTCCATTCAATGAAGAGATGAAATTAGTAAATGATTATTTAGGATTAGAAAAAACAAGATTTGAAGAAAGATTGACCATTATAAAAAATATTAATTCTACTACAGAAAACTTTTTAGTACCTCCCTTAATGATTCAAACATTGGTCGAAAATGGGATAAAACATGGAACCTCAAAGCTTCCTAATGGCGGAATATTAGAAATTAATTCGTCTATGAGTAACGATAAACTAATGATTGTTATTTATAATTGTGGAGTGTATCATAAAAACGAAAAATCAGAAACTGGTTTTGGAATTGTAAATACGGTGCAGCGGCTTAAATTACTATTTGGTAACAAAGCAAGCTTTGAAATAAAAAATGAAAATGGAAAAGTGAAAACTATCCTTATTATTCCTAAAGAAACAATTCTTTAAAAATATAGCTTATGAAAGCAATTATTATTGATGATGAAAGATTAGCCAGAGAAGAGTTAAAAAATTTGTTGTTGGATTTTCCAAATGTGGAGATCATTGCAGAATGTGATAGTGCTGAAGCTGCAATAGCAGCAGTAGATAACCTTAAACCAGATGTGGTATTTCTAGACATTCACTTACCTGGAAAAGATGGATTTGGTGTGTTGGAAGAATTGGATTATACTCCACATGTAATTTTTGTAACCGCCTATGACGATTATGCTTTAAAAGCTTTTGACGTTAATGCATTGGATTACCTATTAAAACCTATTCAACCAGAAAGATTAAAAGAAGCAATAAATAAAGTGAAGGATGCTGAATTAGAACCATTCTCCGATTCTCAAAAATTAGGTTTATTAAACTTAGTTTTTGTTAAAGATGGTGAAAAATGCTGGTTTGTTAAATTAGCAGATGTACCACTATTTGAGTCGGAAGGAAATTATGTAAGGGTATATTTTGATAACAACAAACCATTAATACTTAAATCATTAAATAATTTAGCCAACAGATTGGATGAAAATGTATTTTTTAGAGCAAACCGTAAATTTATTATTAATTTAAACTGGGTAGAAAAAATCGAAAGTTGGTTCAATGGCGGCTTAATGGTGAAGTTAAAAAATGGTGAACAGATAGAAATATCAAGACGACAAGCCAGTAAATTAAAGGAAATGAAAAGTTTATAATAGAAAAGAGTTTTATCTATTATTATAACAACTTTGTCTTGCAAATAAGCTCATACGTATAAAATATTATTGTTGGTATTGAATTTAATCAGACATTTAAACTCCGAGAGAAGAAAAAAAATGGAAAAAATTAAAATAGAAGCAACAACCGTATCGCCAGAAGTTATTTTCGATATTGATAATAATAATTTTTCAATTAGAGGTAAATCGGTAGTAAAAGAGGTAGATCGTTTTTACGCTCCATTGATTGAATGGCTAGAAAATGCTGATTTTAAACCAAATCAAAGAATAGATTTTGTGTTTAATTTAGAATATTTCAATATT
>PFUQ01000197.1:0-4564 GCA_002790175.1 Flavobacteriales bacterium CG_4_9_14_3_um_filter_32_8 | reverse complement strand
CCTTTATAAACTTAGCGATCTTAAAGTATCTGGTGCCGATATTAACGTAATGTGGCATTTTTCGATGGAAGATGATGACATGAAGGAGGTTGGAGAGGATTTTGCTTGTATGGTCAATTTGCCTTTTGAGTTCATTAGCAACACGATGCAGCCTGAATTTATTTAATTCCAAGTATTTTTATTAATAATATTGTGCATTTTTGCAGAAATAATCTGTAACGAAAAATATTATTTTATAAATTAAAATTTATGAAAAACATTACCTTAGCATTAAATGCAATATTAATAGTAGCAGTAGCAATATTATATTATTTGCATTTTTCAGAAAAGAATTCATCAAATGATGAAATAACAACAGATGTTGAAGTTGTTGATACTCCTAAAAAAACAACTATTCAAAAAGATGAAACTTCTAAAATTGGATATATTAACGTCGATTCACTTCAGAAGAATTATAAATTATATGCAGCGTTAATTAATAAGCTAAAAGCAAGAGAAAAAAAATACGATTCCGAATTAACTGCAAAATCTGCAGCTTTTGAAAAAAAAGTAATGGAATTTCAGAAAAATGCACCTACAATGACACAATTTGAAGGTCAAACTAGACAAAAAGAGTTAGCCGATGAAGAACAAAGATTATATAAATTGAAAGATGATTTTACCATCAAATTTCAAACTGAAGAAGCCAAGTTAAATGAAGAATTTCAAAAGACAGTGAAAGATTATATTAAGAAACACAATGAAAAATCCCAATACAATATCATTATAGGTGCCTCTCAATTAGGAAATGTTGTGCTTGATTACAACGAAAGTATAAACATTACGAATGATATTGTATTGGGATTAAATGAACAATACGATAAAGACAAATTAGGGAAAGATAATAAGTAATGTTAATCGCACAAGAAAAAGAAAAAACAAATATTGCCGAGTATATTCTTTACATGTGGCAAATAGAAGATATTATTCGATCTAATAATTTTGACTTAACACAAATTAATGATGTGGTTATCACAAAATTTAATGCATCAACAGAAGTAAAGTTTGCTATGAAATTTTGGTATCAAAATTTAATCGAACAACTGATGAAAGAAAATTTGACTGCTAAAGGCCACCTAAGTTTTACATTCAAACATTTGAATGAGCTAAATAATCTTCATAATTCCTTATTAACAACAATTCAGGATATTAAATATCAAGAAACCTATTTAGCTGCTAAAGATAACATTAATAATTTTATCATTAGATCTGGTGGAGAAGCACATAATGAAATACATGCCTGTTTAAATGGATTGTATGGGTTTTTATTACTTAAATTAAAAGGAGTGGAAATTAGTGCAGCCACTAAAGAGGCAATGAATTCATTTAGTAAATTAGTAGCTGTTTTAGTTGATCGATACAACAAATTAAAAATGGGTAAATTGGAATTTCCAAAAGAAAAAAGCAACTAATACAACAATTTGGAGTCTTATACGTAGTATTGTTGGTCTTTTCAATTGATTGTGAAAAAGTTAAGTATAATTATCATTTTAATTTTTGGGGTTAGTAAAATCCACGCAAATTGTACCACTGGTGTTGCTCCGCAAACACCTATTGTAGATAGTATTTCAGTAGATTTGGCTGGGAATGTTACTATTTGTTGGCAGCCCATTGCAGACCCAGATTTGGTGATGTATTACATCAATTATGAAAATCCCTTAAATCCTGGAGAAAGTATTACGCTCGATTCTGTTTTGGCTGGAACCAATTGTTATGTTATTCCTACAGGCTTTAATAATTCTGATATAGAATCTGTAGAGTTTGGAGTTTATGCTCGAGATGCTTGCTTACTCCTTAGTCCTCCTGGAGATAATTATACGAATACCATATATTTATCCAATACATTTGATTTATGTGTTCCGAGCATTACTTTAAACTGGAATTCTTATGATGATTTTACTTCTGGCACAAATGTACTTTACAAAGTATATGTTAGTGAAAATGCTGGACCTTTTATTTTAATAGGAACTTCTTTAACTACTATTTTTACTTTTCTAAGTATTAATCAAGGTTCTATTTACAATTTTTTTGTGATGGCAGTAGAAAATGGTGGTGTTGGTCCATTTACTTCTTCATCGAATGATATTACCTTAAACACGAATACATTTTACATAAACCCAACGTTCAATTATCTTTATGCAGCAACTGTTGTAGATTCTGAACAAATAAATTTACAGTTTTATGTTGACACAGCAGCAGACATTACTTCCTATAGAATAAAAAGAGCTGTTTCCGTCAGTGGTCCATATACTACTGTTGGCTCAGTTTCAGCCTATCCAAATATGAATCCTTTGGTTCAATTTGTTGATGAAAGCGATGTAGATGCAAATAGTACATATTATTTTTATCAAGTTGAAGCAATTAACTCCTGTGGTACTGTAAAGTTTACTTCAAACATTGGTAGAACAATTTGGCTAAAGGTGAAATCAGATGGAATAATAGGGACAAATACCCTAACCATTACCCAATATGATGGTTGGCTAGGAAATGTTCAAAAGTATGAGATTTATAGAGCTGTCGCTGGAATTTGGGAATCTTCTGCCATTGCTACCATTGCTTCATTTAGTGATTCTACTATTTTTATCGATGATATTTCTCAGGTATTGGAAGGTAATGGAGAATTCTGCTACAAAATAATAGCTACCGAAAATCCTGTGCCTCATGTGGGCAGTTTACCTCAAGCAACCAGTATATCCAACGAATCTTGTGCTATGCATGAGCCACTAATTTATGTGCCTAATGCATTTGCTCCTATGGGTATTTATAATGTTGCGTTTAAGCCAATATTAACTTATCCCGACCCAACTTCCTATTTGCTTCAGATATACAATAAATGGGGACAAAAAATATTTGAAACAAAAGACTTAAATGAAGCATGGAATGGAAGAGTAAATAATTCTGGCAAAATGTGCCAAGTAGATTCATATGTTTATGTCATCCTATTCCAATCTGCTTCAGGTGAAGAGTTTTCTAAAAGAGGTGTGGTAACACTTATAAATTAAGAAATTATTCTTTCGGGATGAGCATAACAAGTGGCCTTATTATCTCTGCAAAATCCTAATAAAGTTATTCCCAATTCTTTTGCAAAATCTACAGCCAAAGTTGAAGGAGCAGAAACAGCACCTAAAATAGGTATTTTTGCAGCAAAAGCTTTCGATACAATTTCATACGATATTCTTCCACTTACAATTAAGCATTTAGCTTCATTTAATTGATTACTGTTAATAAGCTTGCCAATTACTTTGTCAACCGCATTGTGTCTACCAATATCTTCCATAATAGCAAGCAATTCACTACAATTGGTAAATGCAGCAGCAGCATGAGAACCTCCCGATTGATGAAAAGTAGGTTGCTCTTTTTTCATGGCATCAAACATTTTATATAAGTGAAGAATGTTTAAGGTGTTGTTTTCCTCTAATTTATTGCGGTTATCGATATGCTCTAACTCTGTTTTACCGCAAATTCCACAGGATGAAACTGATAAAATGTTTCTACTATTTGAATATCCATCTCCTAATAAATTTTCTGGAAGAATAAGGTTTGCTTCGGTAATACCTCTTTCCTGATTTTCAGTAAAAGAAATTTTGAAATTATCTTTGCCTTTGTAAATATCTTCTGAATACAACAACCCTCTAATTAATTCTTCATCATTACCAGGCGTTCTCATGGTGATGGTAAAAGATTTGTTGTTAATACTTATTTGCAAAGCCTGTTCAATGGTTAAATTATCATCCACTTTAAAACTGTGGTCTCCACAATATTTTTTTCCTTGATAATTATCTATTGCCATTCTAAAAATTCAAATAATAATCTTGTGTTAAAATTATGTATTCTTTCGTGTATTGATGTCTTTTTTCGGTTTCAATTGTCAATTCCTCTTCTTTTAATTCAGGGTTGTACAAAGAAAATTCCATAAGTATTCTTTTGACTGCTTTGTTTGAATTTGGTTTTACCAAACATTTTCTATTGAGGTAAAGTTCTTTTTCTTGAGCCTCTTTAATAAACAATTGTGCTTCTTCGGTTGGAAGAATGAGGACAAATAACCCATCTTTTTTTAAAAGCCTTTTAACCGCAGTTATTAAATCCAAAAAAGAAAGCTCATCGGTATGTCTTGCTGTGTTTCTTTCATGTTGTGGTGCTTTGGTAGAATCAATAAAATAAGGTGGATTGCTAATTATTAAATCGTATTTTATTTCTGATTTAAAATCTTGCACCGAAGAATGAAATACCAAAATCCTTTCTTTCCATTTACATTCATTCACATTCTGTAATGTTTGTAAATACGCATTTTGGTTAATGTCAATGGCAGTAATTAAAGCACTTTTGGTTCGTTGAGCAAGTAAAATGGCAATCAGTCCAGTTCCACTGCCAATGTCTAAAATATTCCCTTCTTTAACATTAGACCAAGCACCCAACAAAACACCATCTGTGCCTACTTTCATGGCACATAAATCTTGCTGGATGGTAAATTGTTTAAATTGGAAGGAGTGTGACACTTTATTGTTTTGTTTTTTTTAAAGCATAT
>PFUQ01000066.1 GCA_002790175.1 Flavobacteriales bacterium CG_4_9_14_3_um_filter_32_8 | reverse complement strand
ACTCGATTCGACTTTTGTCAAAGCCTATGCCATTACAGTAATAGTGACATAATGACGGACAAAATTTGTTGAATTCAGAAAAATCTGACATTTTACTATATATTATGTCAATTATTTATACCTGTATGTAATTTGCTTATTTTAAAAATGAGTAAATCAACTTACTAAATTTCAGTTAAATACCTCTTTTAAAAACAGAAAGCAACAACTAATTTTATACTAAATAATTAAGGTGGGTTCTAAAAATTGATTCGCATCAAAATTTTAGAGACAATGAAAATTTTTGAAACACTATATGGATTCCGTCAGCTGACGGATGAAGCAGTATATGAAAAACTATGAAAACACAATGGGAGCAAAGATAACAAACAATCTGACTGCGTTATATTTTTTTGCAATAACTAAGGCTATTCCAAAAAAAATATGCCTTGCGTCTTATTTATTATCTTTGTTTTTTGAAAGAAATCAATTTTTAGAATCCACCTTAATAGGTAGAAAGATGAAAACAATTGTACTTTTATTTTCCCAACTCATGTTCATTTCCTCTTCTTTTTCAGAAGTTAAAGCAGTTTATAACAATGATAAAGTAGAAATTTCATGGACAAATCCTACTGGCATACAAGTTAACTATTTTGTTATAGAACGCTCTAAGAATGGAAAAAACTTCGAGAATATTCTCCAAGTTAAAGGATCTCAAAATGAAAATAAATTAATCGAATATTATGAAGTGGATAATAAACCATTGCATAAAAAAGCATATTACAGAATTCGTCAAATTGATGTGAATGGAAAAAATTATTATTCAGAAATGGTGATGGTGACCAATATTAATTATGTAAACCCAATGTTTAGTTTATTTATAAAGCCTCAAAACAATCGAAAATTAAAAAACTATAATGAACATGGTATTTTAGTGGTATTACTTGATAATAATGGAAATGAATTTATTTCAAAAATAGATGTAATTAAAGAAAATAGGCAGTTAATTGTTACTAACTCTAATGTTAACTTACCAACAGGAGATTATATCATTACGGCAACATCTGATGATATTATTTATGGTAAAAAAATAATGGTAAAAGGAAACAATTCTATCCCAACCGTTTACATTCAAAACAAAGAATAGCTGTTGCAGTAGCAACATTTAAAGATTCTGCTTTTCCAAATTTTGGTATCGTTATTTTTTCAGTAACAAATGGAATTAGGTTTTTAGAAATGCCCTTCGATTCATTTCCCATTAATAATATTGAACCCTTTGATTTTAGTTTTTTCTGACTTACATTTTCTCCATTTAATAAAGCTCCATAAACTGTTAAATTTTGATTCTTTGAAAAAAATGTAGTTAAATTGGTATAAAACACATTAGCTCTAAATAAAGAGCCCATCGTGGCTTGAATTACTTTTGGATTGTAAACATCCACGCAATTTTCGGAACAAATTATATTAGTAATTCCAAACCAATCGGCAGTTCTAATGATGGTGCCAAAATTTCCTGGATCTTGAATATCATCTAACACAATACTTAATGATTGAGATAAATCTGAAATAATTTTCTCTTTTTGTTTAACAATTGCAATTACTTTATTGGGTGTAATTAAGGATGAAATTGAGTTCAACTCATTTTCAGAAATCACTTCTACTTTTAAATTCGGATGATGAGTTGCCCAATCCGAAAGAGCAAAAATAGTTTCTGTTTCAAAATTAGAAAGCAACAACTCTTCCACCATTTTAAAGCCTTCAACAACAAAGCAGTTGTGCTGATTTCTAAATTTCTTTTGCTTTAAGGAATTAACAAACTTTTTTTGGTTTGCCGATAACATTATTTACTTTCTAAAACTTTAAACTCTGTACGTCTGTTAAGTTGTCTTCCATCATCGTTATCATTAGTAGCTACCGGTTTTGATTCACCATAACCTTTGGCTAGTAAACGATTCTTATCAATTCCCTTTTTAGTTAAATAATCGGTTACAGATTTAGCTCTTGCTTGAGATAGTTTTTGATTATATTCATCAGAGCCTTTACTATCTGTATGACTAGAAATTTCTACTTTTATAGCTGCTTGTTCGGTTAATATAATTACCAATCTATCTAACTCTACAACAGATTCTAGTCTTAATGTTGCCTTATCAAAATCATACAAAATGTTATTGAGTTTAAACTCTCTTCCAGCATCCATTGGTTTAAGTTCAACTTTTTCATCAATATTAACGGTAAATAAGGTGTCAATTGTTTTTTCTTCTTTATTAAGTTCCACATCTAAAAGAGCTTGTAACGCTGGATTATTTTTTTCAATTAAATTCGAATCGCTATAAATTCTAAAATCTTTATGTAAAACAACATATTCTTTAATTTCATCTAATCTTACCGAATCACTAATTACCTCTCCAGAAGCTAATTCTACAACTATTTCATATATTCCAGGGGTTAATGTCATCACATATTTTCCTGTTTTTTCGTTAGAAACGAAAGTTCCTTCTAATTCTCCTTCTACTTGTTTGTATAGATTCATAGTAGAACCGGTAGGCACATCATTAAAATAAACCTTTCCTAATAGTAAAGCTAAAACAGGTTTTTCAATTTTACCAGTCGTGATTTTAAAAATATCTTGTTCTCCAATGCTATTTTCTCCACCTCCAGAATAATAACCAGTTTTTCCACTTGCAGAAAGCACAAAATATCTATTATCATCAATGGTATTAATGGGGTAACCTAAATTTTTAAGTTCTCCAAAAGTTCCATTTTCATCCAAAGTGGAAGAAAAGATATCATAACCACCAATGCTAGAATGCCCTTCAGAACTAAAATAAAGTGTTTTGTTATCGGGATGAATAAAAGGAGCATCATCGTTGTATGCGGTATTAATGGTTGGTCCTAAATTTTGAACATTAGCCCAACTACCATCTGCTTGTAATTCGGCTTTATAAATATCACGACCGCCTAAACCTCCTTCTCTATCGCTTGCAAAATATAAAATTTTACTGTTGGCAGATAAACTAGCACTTCCTTCCCAACTTTTGTTTGAATTCACCTCTCCTTTTAATTTATCAGGGCTTGTCCAATCTTCACCAACTAATCGACTCACATAAATATCACCTAAATTATTGTTTTCGCTTTTATAAATAAATAAGGTTTGACCATCCACAGAAAGTGCTATTGCTGCATCATGATTTTTGGTATTAATCTTATCTCCAATACTTTTTGGTTCTGACCATTCGCCATTTATTTTATAAGAAATAAACACATCTTCCATATATGCTTCAGAACCCATAGATTGTTCAATATCTTCGGCACCCTTACTATTAATTCCTCTATATGTATAAATCATAACCGACTCATCAGCAGAAATTACTGGAACGTATTCTGAGTATTGTGAATTGATAGGGTACTTGATGTTTTCAACAATGTTTTCTGAAATAGTATCGGCTAAAATTTCTTTGGCATTGATGCAATTCTGAATCATTTGTTCTGCAATGCTTTTTTGTTCAACATCTTCAACTGTAGATTTTGAAATAAAAATATTAAATAGCTCAACGGCTTTATCGAATTGATAATTAACTGCATAAGCTTTTGCCAAGTAAAAATCAACTAAATTATTTTCGGGGTTGGTAACTTTCACTTGCTCAATAATTTCAACTGCTTTACTTTTTTGTTCAGGATTGTAGCTTAAACAAATCCCCATCATTAATTTATAATACAAATCACTGGGTTTGTAGTTATACAATTGAGTAAATTTATCTAACGCATCAATGTAATTTTTTTCTTCAAAATTAAGTTCTGCTTTGTCTAATAATATATTTGCTTCTTTCTTGGTAAGCTTATTGTCTTCTTGAGCACTTACATTGAAGCAAAAAATTAATAACAATAAAATAGTTAATAATCTAGAAGCTGTTTTCATATTCTTAAAGTTAATAATAGTTACTTTGCGATTAAAATTATGTTGCAAACATAAGCAAATCATTAAGATAGAAAAATAAAAAATTGCAGACTACGTATTTTACATTTAAATCATTCATTTATCCACTAGTAATAGTTGGCATATCATTAGTTGTTCTTACAGGTTGTAATCCTACTAAGTATGTAAAACCTGATGAATTATTTCTTCAGAAGAATAAGGTTAGAATAGACAATCGTAAGCTAAATAAAGATGAACTTGCTAAAATTATTAAACAAAAACCTAATCGTAAAATCTTAGGTGTGTTTCGGTTTCACTTAGGTGTTTATAACCTATTTAAGGAAGAAAGTGAAAATAAAATAAAGCAAAATATTGGTGAAATACCAGTAATTTATGATTCACTCTTAACTGAAAAAACAGTTAAACAGATGAATTTATACATTAACAATAGAGGTTATTTTGATAATAAAGTAACTTATAAAACTAAACAAAACAAGAATAAAATTAAGGTAGAATACAACATTATTGCTGGAGAACCATACATTATTAAAGCTGTAAATTACAAAATTAAAGATAAAGAAATAATTAATAACGCAATAAATATCTTAGGGAAAACACTAGTAAGACCTAAAAATACACTAGATATTGACGTTTTAGATGAAGAGAGAGAAAGAATAAAAACGGAGATGAGAAATCAAGGTTATTACTACTTTAATAAAGAGTCTATAGTATATAAAATTGATACGACAATTGGAAATAAAGAAGTAACTATAGATTTATACATCAATAATTTAAAAATTAAAGATGAAGTAAATGATAGTATAATTTATGTACCTCATCGTAAATACTTTATCAATGAAATTAATATTTATTTAAGTAAAAATTTTAAAGATAAAGATTTAAATAGTTTCGATACTGTTTCATTTAAAAAAGTAAAAATTTTTCACGAACAAAAACTCAAATACAGACCTCGAATGTTAAATCATGCGGTGGGTTTAAATAAAGGAGGATTATACATTTTTAATGATCAACAAAATACCTACAAACATTTATCGGAGTTAAATTTATTTAAAAACATTAATATTTCTTTTGAAGATGTAGGAAGCAATAAGTTAACTACTAATATTTTTTTAACCCCCTCTTTTTTAAAATCTTTTTCTATAGAAAGTATTGGCAGCAATAATGGTGGCAACTTAGGAGTTCAGGGTAATTTAATTTATCAAAATAAGAACCTATTTAAAGGTGGAGAACATCTTACAGCAAAACTAAACAGTGGACTTGAAATTCAACAATTAATAAATGAGGAGCAAGAGAAAATTAGTTTTTTAGGACTTCCTTTTAATACGTTTGAGTTCGGCCCAGAAATTAATCTCGAATTTCCAAGATTCCTATTGCCAATAAACTTAGAAAAATTCTCTCAACGGGCTAATCCAAAAACAAACTTAAATTTTTCATATAATTTCCAAAAAAGACCTGAATATTTGCGAAGTCTGATACAAGTTTCTTTTGGTTATTTTTGGAATGAAACCCGTTTTAAAAAGCATTTTATTAATCCTATTAATGTAAGCGTTATTTATTTAAAACCTACCGAATCTTTTCAAGAAAAAATTGAAGCAGAGAACAATCCTTTTATATTAAATAGTTATCAAGATCATTTTATCAACTCTACCACTTATGCTTTTATTTACAACAACCAACGACTCAATAAAAAAGTAGATTTTACCTACTTTAAATTTAATGCCGAATTTGCAGGCAACATACAATCTGCATATAATAAGTTAACCGACAAACCTTATGATAACCCAGAATCTGAAAGTTATACTATTTTTAATATTAGATATGCTCAATTTGTTAAAGGTGATTTTGATTTAAGACATTATAATCAGTCCAAAACAACCTCATTTGTTAAAAGAATAAATGTAGGTATTGGAAAACCTTATGGAAACTTGAATGCACTCCCTTTTGAAAAAAGTTATTACGGTGGTGGAGCAAATAGTATTAGAGCTTGGCAGGCAAGATCATTAGGACCTGGAACTTTACCAGATAGCTTAACCCAAAATTCATTATTTCAAATAGGTGAACTAAAAATTGAAGGAAATCTAGAATATCGATTTGATATTACAAAATTATTCAAAGGTGCAGCTTTTGTAGATGCTGGAAATATTTGGATTTTAAAAGCTGATGAAGATAGACCAAATGCTGAATTTAGGACTGATAAGTTATGGAAGGATATTGCCATTGGCGTTGGTATTGGACTTCGGTTAGATTTTAATTTTTTCTTAATTCGATTTGATTTAGCTGCTAAATTAAAGGATCCAGGCAGCGTTAATCCTGAAAGATTTAATCTAAATTGGAGACAACCAACTTTAAATCTTGGAATAGGTTATCCTTTTTAGTTCCTATTTTTTTCAACTTATTTTTTTATCAATTTCTTGATAAAGAAATATTACTCCAATCAATTTTATCTTAACTTTGCCGTTCAAAATTTGTAATAAATGAATACAAAAATTAAAACAGGAGTTATCTTTGGAGAAGACATTCAGAAGATTTTTCAGTTAGCCAAAGAAAAAAAATTCGCTTTGCCTGCCGTTAATGTTATTGGTAACAATTCTGTAAATGCAGTAATGGAAACTGCCAGAGATTTGAATTCACCAGTTATTATCCAATTTTCAAATGGAGGTGCTCACTTTAATGCTGGAAAAGGATTAAGTAACGAAAATCAACAAGCCGCTATTTTGGGTTCAATTGCTGGTGCAAAACACATCCATTTATTGGCAAAAGCTTATGGAATACCTGTTATTTTACATACCGACCATTGTGCAAAAAAATTATTGCCTTGGATTGATGGACTTTTAGGTGCAGGTGAAAAATATTATGCAGCAAATGGTACTCCTCTTTATAGTTCTCACATGTTAGATTTATCTGAAGAACCCATCAAAGAAAATATTGAAATTTGTAAAAACTACCTAAAAAGAATGAGTAAAATAGGTATGACTTTAGAAATTGAACTAGGAATTACTGGTGGCGAAGAAGATGGAGTTGACAATGCTGGTGTAGATAATAAATTATTATATACTCAGCCAGAAGAAGTCGCTTATGCTTATGAGGAATTATCAAAAATTAGTAACCGATTTACAATCGCTGCTTCTTTTGGAAATGTTCATGGTGTTTACAAACCTGGAAACGTAAAGTTGACTCCAAAAATATTAAAAAACTCTCAAGATTTTATTCAAGAAAAACACAATACTGGAAAAAACCCTGTAGATTTTGTTTTTCATGGAGGTTCTGGATCAACATTAGAAGAAATTAGAGAAGCAATTTCGTATGGAGTAATAAAAATGAACATTGATACCGATATGCAATATGCTTTTACATCTGGAGTTAGGGATTATATGTTAGCAAAAAAAGACTATTTACAAGCACAAATTGGTAACCCTGAAGGTGAAGAAAAACCTAACAAAAAATACTACGACCCAAGAGCTTGGTTAAGAGAAGGAGAATTGGCTTTTAAAGCTAGGTTAAAAAAAGCTTTTGAAGATTTAAATAATGTGAATACATTGTAATTTGGGATTTGGGATTTGTCCCACCCCAATCCGTCAGATGACGGAAGGGAGTTGGTTTGAGATTTGTGATTTTTAATTAAAATTAATTTATGGTTTGGTTTAAAAGAAGAAAGCAAGGAGTGGTTACTCCTACCAATGAAAAAAAAGAAACACCAGAAGGGTTATGGTATAAATGCCCTAAATGCAAACATGTAGTTACTCACGAAGAAGATGTTACTAATTTATATATTTGCTCAGTTTGTTCTTACCATGAAAAAATAGATTCATTAGCTTATTTTAAAATTCTTTTTGATCATAACAAATATAAAGAACTCAACCCTAATTTAACTTCTGGAGATCCTTTAAACTTTGAAGATACTAAAAAATACGTTGATCGATTAAAGGATACCGAGGCAAAAACTCACCTAAAGGATGCCATACGCACAGCGGTTGGTAAAATTGAAAAACAGGATGTGGTTATTGCTTGCATGGATTTTAATTTTATAGGTGGTTCTATGGGTTCTGTTGTGGGTGAAAAAATAGCGAGAGCTATTGATTATTCCATTAAGAAAAAAATTCCTCTCTTAATTATTTCAAAATCTGGAGGTGCTCGAATGATGGAAGCTGCATACTCATTAATGCAAATGGCAAAAACAGCGGCAAAACTTTCGCAATTAGCTAAAGAAAAACTACCCTATATTTCCTTATTAACAGACCCTACAACTGGTGGTGTTACCGCTTCTTTTGCCATGTTAGGCGATATCAATATTGCTGAACCTGAAGCATTAATAGCTTTTGCAGGACCTCGAGTTGTAAAAGAAACCATTGGAAAAGATTTGCCTGTTGGCTTTCAAACTTCAGAGTTTGTTCTAGAACACGGCTTTTTAGATTATATTGTTCCTAGAAATGAACTAAAGAAAAAAATTGCCCTTTCTATCAAATTATTTAATAATTAGGCTATTATCTCAATATTTTACCTAAATTTGCACCCTTAAAAATAACATACATAATAAACATTAAACTTAATTTTGGAATGTATTTAACAACAGAAAAAAAACAAGAATTTTTTAAAAAGTACGGTGGAGATGCTAAAAACACAGGTTCTACCGAAGGTCAAATTGCTTTATTCACTTTTAGAATAAACCATTTAACGGAACATTTAAAAACCAACAAAAAAGATTTTAACACTCAAAAAGCATTGTTAGACTTAGTAGGAAAAAGAAGAAGTTTATTAACTTACTACAAAAACACTGATATTATTAAATATAGAGAGTTGATCGCAGATTTAGGAATTAGAAAATAAGTATTGAAAACTGCAAACCATTAAAATCGTGAAATATAAGGGGAGTTCGCAATTGTTTTGCACTCCCCTTTTTTATTATCAAATAAGTAAACAAAAGGGATGCAGGGTGCATCTCATTATAAATAAACAATAAAAAATTATGTCAAAAATTGGAATTAAAAAATCCTACACGCTAGGTGATGGAAGGACCATCGAAATTGAAACAGGAAAATTAGCTAAACAGGCAAATGGTTCAGTAGTAGTAAAAATGGGAAAAACCATGTTATTAGCTACCGTAGTTTCCGATAAAGAGGCAACAGAAGGAACTGACTTTTTACCACTAACTGTTGAATACAAAGAAAAATATGCTGCTGCTGGGAGATTTCCAGGTGGTTTCTTAAAAAGAGAAGCTCGTCCTTCTGACAGTGAAATATTAGTATGTCGTTTAATTGATAGAGCTTTACGCCCATTATTTCCAGATGATTATCATGGAAATACATCTGTTGTTGTAAACCTAATTTCTCATGGCGATGATTGTTTGCCAGACGCATTAGCATGTTTAGCCGCATCGGCAGCTATTGCTGTATCAGACATCCCTTTTAACGGACCAGCATCTGAAGTTAGAATTGCAAGAATTGATGGAAAGTGGGAAATTAACCCAACAAGAACAGCACTAGAAAATTCAGATATCGATATGATTGTTGCTGCTACCGTTGATAACATTATGATGGTGGAAGGTGAAATGTTAGAAGTATCAGAAGCAGATATGTTAGAAGCCATTAAGATAGCTCATACAGAAATAAAAAAACAATGTCAGTTACAATTAGATTTGGCTTCCGAAATTGAAAAAGCAAAAACTAAAAGAGAATATAAACACGAACCTACTCCAAATACTGAATTAGAAGCTAAGATTAAAGCTGCCATTTACGACAAATGTTATGCTATTGCTAAAGAAGGCAATGCTGATAAATCGTTAAGAGCTCAAAAATTTAAAGCAATTAAAGATGAATTAGTTGCTACTTTAAACGAAGAAGAATTAGCTCAATCATTTTTATTAAAAAAATACTTACACGATGTTGAAAAAGAGGCAGTTAGAGATTGTGTATTAAATGAAAGAACTCGATTAGATGGAAGAAAATTAAATCAAATTCGTCCTATTTGGAGTGAAGTTGATTATCTACCAGGAGCTCATGGCTCTTCTATTTTTACAAGAGGAGAAACACAATCATTAACTAGTGTAACTTTGGGTAACAGAATGGATGAGCAATTAATTGATGCGGCAACTCATAAAGGAACTTCAAAATTTATTTTACATTACAATTTTCCTTCCTATTCAACTGGCGAATCTTATGCCAACAGAGGTACTGGACGAAGAGAAATTGGACATGGAAACTTAGCCATGAGAGCATTAAAACCAATGCTACCAACAGGTGCTGAAAATCCTTATACCATTCGGATTGTATCAGAAATTTTAGAATCAAATGGTTCTTCATCCATGGCAACTGTTTGTGCAGGAACATTAGCGTTAATGGATGCGGGAGTTCAAATAAAACGACCTGTTTCTGGTATTGCTATGGGATTAATTTCTAAAGGAGACAAATATGCAGTATTATCTGATATTTTAGGTGATGAAGACCACTTAGGCGATATGGATTTTAAAGTTACTGGAACAACAGTTGGAATTACTGCTTGCCAAATGGACATTAAAGTTGATGGATTATCCTACCAAATATTAGAAGAAGCATTGGCTCAAGCCAAAGAAGGAAGACTCCATATTTTAGGTGAAATAGCAAAAACAATGGCGGCTCCAAACGCAGATTATAAACCTCATACTCCAAGAATTACTCAAATCACTATTCCTAAAGAAATGATTGGAGCTGTAATTGGACCTGGTGGAAAAATTATTCAGGAAATACAAGCTTCAACAGGTGCAACAATTACTATTGAAGAAAAAGACAACAAAGGTATTGTTGCTATTATGAGTAATGATGCGGAAGCGATGAAAGCTGCATTGGCTAGAATTAAAGCAATTACTGCTGTACCTGAGGTTGGTGAAATTTACAAAGGAAAAGTAAAATCAATCACCAACTTTGGTGCTTTTGTTGAAATTATTCCTGGAAAAGATGGGTTACTTCATATTTCAGAAATTAACTGGGACAGAGTAGAAAAAGTAGAAGATGTTTTGAAAGAAGGTCAGGAAATAGAAGTTAAATTAATTGAAGTTGATGCAAAAACTGGAAAACTAAAACTTTCCAGAAAGGTTTTATTAGATAAACCTCAAAAAACTCAAGTTTAGTTATTTGATACTACTACATAATGCTCATCCGTCTTAAGCGGATGAGCTTTTTTTTGAAAATTAGATGTGTAGTTTTAACTCCTAATAAATCAGTATTAGTACTTAATAAATTTAACTAGTTCTACTAATTATTTTATTTCAAATATTCTGTAATATTACGGTATGACCTACATTGTTGTAAATTATACTTATGCATGACCTATTTATTATATTACTTTCATTTATTCCTGCATTAATTAATGTGGGTTTGTTTATTTATGCATTCTATTTTTTAAAAAGAGGTGCATTGGTTAATGCATTTGCTTTATTGGTATTTTCATGTGCCATTTGGCAAATAAGTGATAGCTTAATTAGATTTACCGATGATATTGAAACTGCCTCATTAATTTATAGAGTTTTATCTTTTGGTGTTTTATTCTTACTCCCCTCAAGCCTTCATTTTAGCTTATTATATATAGATAAATTTAATAAAAATAACCCCTCATTTCTATTAACCATCTTATATCTACCATCAATACTATTTTATTTATTCAATTTATTTAGTTTGCCAAAAGGTTACTTTATTTCAGATGAGTTTTGGCACTTTATGTATGTTCCTTCTGGTGCCATAGATAATTTGATGTTGATATGGCTTGGAATATTGGCAATATTTACCAGCATTATTTTATTAACCTATTGCTATAAAATTAAAAATGCTGATAAAAACAAATACAAAGGGGCATTATTATTGTCAATTGGGTTTACAATTCCAGCATTTATAGGAATTTTTACTCAAGTTATTTTTCCACTCTTTTTCAATACAGAAGAAATACCTATTACGACAACCTTTATAACAGTATTTTCAATTTCTGCAATTTATAGTTTAGTTAAGTTTAAATATAATCTGTTTGGTTTTAGCCCTTACTCAATAAGTGAAAAAATTTTTGATTCTATTAGTGAAGGTATTTTGATAACAGATGTGGATGGGATGATAAGATATTGTAATAAATCTTTTTATAAAAATTTTGGCTACAAAGAAGCTGAGATACTAAATTCTCCCAAATTAAAATTTATGGTGAACAAAGAAAGTGCTATACAATTCAAGTCTTATTTATTAAATAGTAGTAGCTTAAACAACAAGAACATTGAGTTACAGATTTACCATAAAAATGGGGAACTTAAAGATGTTTTAATTAACCGTCAACCTTATCATAGTATAACGAATGAAATAATTGGAGTTATCTCCTTAATGCTTGACATAACACCTTTAAAAGAAAAAGAGCAAGAATTATATAAAATTCAGAAGCAATTATTGTTAAACCAGAAGATTGCAGGAATTGGGTTTATTTCACTTAACCTTAAAACCAATGAAATAAAAACTTCAGAAGTAACAAAAAAGATAGTTGGAATGGACAAGTCTGGAGAAGTAATAACCATTCAATCCATTAATAAAATTATACATCCTGATGATTTTGAAAGCGTGATATTTGGGATAAAACAAGCCATAGAAAATCAAATGCCCTATAAAATCGAGCACAGAATAATCAACAAAAAAACGAATGAAATTAGGTGGATTAGAGCAAATGCAGAGCTACTTTTTGATGGAGAAAATAATCCAACTGAATTAATTGGGTCAATAATAGACATTACAAAAGATAAAAATTATGAAAGAGATTATTTGATTGCAATGCTTAAAGGTGAAGAAACAGAAAAAACTAGAATTGCACAAGAATTACATGATGGTATTGCCCAATATTTAGCCGCAATCAACATGAACTTAAATGGAATAAAAGAAAACATTCCGACAACTACTTTAGATTATTTTAATAAGATACAAAAATTAGTTATTCAAACACTAAACGAAACAAGAAACATTTCTCATCATTTAATACCCAAAGAAATAGAATTAGGTTTAGAAATAGCCTTAAACCATTTATCAGAAAGATATCAAGATAAAAACTCAATTACTATTAACATCAAATTTATTCATATTAATGAGATAACCATTCCACAATTTACAAAATTCAATCTTTATCGAATTTCACAAGAATTTGTAAACAATACTTTTAAATATGCTCATGCAAAAAACGTGTTGATTGAATTTACTGCTGATAAAAATAAGTTGTATTTTACTTTACAAGATGATGGAAAAGGATTTGAAATAAATAACGAAACCGATAATGGCATCGGAATAATAAATATAAAACAACGAGTAAAAGCTATTGGTGGAATATTACACATGGAATCAAATCCGAACCAAGGAACCAAATTTGAAATAATTTTGAATGATGTATAAACAATAACATTTTAATAACTAATTTAGATTTATGCAACTATTTTATAGATGAATCGTATCTTACGATAGATAAATAAATTTAAACTAGATAAATGAGACAACTCAAAATAACCAAACAGGTTACCAATCGCGAAACAGTATCGTTAGATAAATATTTACTCGACATCTCAAGAATAGATTTAGTTTCTGCCGAAGAAGAGGCAGTTTTAGCAAAATTGATAAGAGAAGGTGATAAAAATGCACTAGAAACATTAACAAAAGCTAACTTAAGATTTGTTGTTTCCGTTGCTAAGCAATATCAAAATCAAGGATTAAATTTATCCGACCTTATTAATGAAGGAAATATAGGATTAATAAAAGCTGCCGAAAGATTTGATGAAACTAGAGGATTTAAATTTATTTCTTATGCCGTTTGGTGGATTAGGCAAAGCATTATGCAAGCAATTGCCGAACAAGCCCGAATTGTTCGTTTGCCTCTTAATAAAATAGGTAACATCACTAAAATAAACAGAACATTTTCGTTACTAGAACAAATTTACGAACGAGAGCCATCTGTTGACGAAGTTGCTGAATTATTAGAGATAAGTGTTGCAGAAGTTAAAGATTCATTATCTATTTCTGGAAGACACATATCTGTTGATGCTCCACTTAGTAGTGATGACGAAAGTAGTTCGATTTTAGATATTTTGATTGAAAAAGAGGGAATGTTAAATCCCGACAAAGAATTAATGACTCAATCGTTAAGAAATGAAATAGAAAGATCTTTTACTACCCTATCCTACAGAGAAGCAGAAGTACTTCGTATGTATTTTGGAATTAATTGTAAAACCTCGCTTACACTTGAAGAAATAGGAGAACAATTTGAATTAACAAGAGAACGAGTTCGGCAGATTAAAGAAAAAGCATTAAGAAAATTAAAACATACTTCACGTTGTAAATTATTAAAATCCTACTTAGGATAACCCTATTTTTAAAACCCACCTATAGTTTTATTTTTAAATTAAGCGAGTGTTAAAAACATTCGCTTTTTTAATATTTAACCACCTACTTTTTTATAACTTTGTAAACTATATAATTAAACTATGACACATTTAATTGCTCCTTCTATATTATCAGCAGATTTCGCCAACTTGCAAGCAGCATGCGAAATGCTTAATAATAGTAATGCGGATTGGTATCACATAGATGTTATGGATGGTGTATTTGTTCCCAACCTTACTCTTGGTATGCCAATAATAAAAGCAATAAAAAAACATAGCCAAAAACCGTTTGATGTACACTTAATGATTGTAGCTCCCGAAAAATTTATTGCAGCTTTTGCAGATGCAGGAGCTAACCTATTAACTGTTCATTATGAAGCTTGCACTCATTTACACCGTACCATTCAACAAATAAAAGCTGCAGGAATGAAAGCTGGTGTTGCTTTAAACCCGCATACCAACATTAATGTTTTGGAGGATATCATTCAGGATATAGATTTAGTGCTAATTATGTCGGTTAACCCTGGATTTGGTGGGCAATCATTTATCGAAAACACTTATCATAAAGTTAAATCATTAAAAGAATTAATTATTAGAAAAAAATCGACTGCATTAATTGAAATTGATGGAGGTGTTACAACTGATAATGCTAGAAAATTGATTGATTGTGGTGCCGACGTTTTAGTAGCAGGAAGTTTTATTTTTAAATCTGAAAATCCAAAAAATATTATCCATCAACTCAAATCAGTTTAGTTTTTATATTAAACATTTGTTATTATATTTGAATAAAATTTATAAGTCTATATGAAATAAGCCATGAGCAAAATGCACGCCAACAACGATGAATATTCTATCCCAAGTACTCGGGATAACCGATTTAATAAAATAAAAACACATATGAAAAAAATATTTTTTACTTCGCTATTCTTTTCTTTTTTAATTATTGTAACTAGTTGTGGTGGTGACAAAGAAAAAGATACAGCAAATCAAGATCAACAGGAAGATATTACTCTTAAAAAATCTCAAGAAATAGTTGAAATAAATGGAGTAAAACATTTTATTGAAAAAATGGGAACTGGAGAACCATTACTTGTGTTGCATGGTGGTCCAGGACTTTTTCACGATTATTTAGTTCCTGGGTTCGAATCTTTGGCAAAAAATTATCAACTTATTTTTTATGATCAAAGAGGGTGTGGAAAAACCGAATTTCCTAAAGATACAAGTAGTATTAAAATTGAAACCTATGTTGAAGATTTAGAAGGAATTAGAAATTACTTAAAAATTGATAAATTAAATTTAATTGGTCATTCATGGGGTACTCTAATTGCATTAGATTATGCTAAAAAATACCCAACCAACTTAAAACGATTGATACTAATTTCTCCAGCTCCATCAAATTCTGATTATTTTGATCAAACATTTAACAATATGCAAAAGAAAAGAACCGAAGCTGATACTAAAGAATTAATTCAAACGATGATGTCGAAAGAATTTGAAAATAGAGAAGAAGAAGCTTTCCGAAAAGCAATATTGTTAGGAGATAGAGTAAATTTAGCTGACCAAAATAAGATAGAAGAATTATACCAGCCAATGATTTTTGACAAAGTCACAGCTAATAAATTAATGGTAATCAATAGTTTACTTGAAAAAACATATTTCAACTTTAATATTACAACTGGATTAGACGTGATAACTTGTCCAACATTAATCATTTATGGTGATTTAGACAATGTTCCTTTTGCTTCCACTCAAGCCTTACAAGAAAGCATTAAAGGCTCTCAATTAATGGTTATCAAAAAGAGTAGTCATTATCCATTTTTTGAATCACCTAAAGAATTTATTCATATTATTAAAAATTTCTTAGACCCTGATTATGAAGAATAATGGAACTTATTAATTTTGTATTAACGACAGAATATATTGAACTTATTAAACTATTAAAACTTTTAAATCTAGTAGAATCAGGTGCGGATGCCAAAAATTGTGTAGAAAAAGGTTTGGTCACCTATAATAATTTACAAGAGTTTAGAAAAAGAAAAAAATTAAGGACTGGAGATACAATTACCTTTAAAAATTATAAAATAAGTATTACTTAATTGATATGTCTGAAAATAAAACCTTAATACTTAACAGCCAACAGATTCATCAAAAAATAAACCGAATCTCCTACCAAATTTATGAAGATAATTATACTGAAGACGAGATAATTGTTGTAGGTATTGCTAATAAAGGATATTTATTAGCAACTAAAATTGTTAAACAACTTAATAAAATTGCTAGCTGTAAAATAACTTTAGCAAAACTTACCATTAACAAAAATAATCCAATTGAGAATAACGGACAGCTCGATATTTCTTCAGAACAATTAAATGATAAAGTAGTTATTCTTGTTGATGATGTATTAAACACAGGAAAAGCCCTAATTTATGGTGTAAAGTATTTATTAGATTTTCCAATTAAAAAAATATCAACCGCTGTATTGGTAGATAGAAATCATAAAAAATATCCAATAGGAACTCATTATGTTGGATTATCATTATCCACCACATTACAAAATCACATCTCATTAGAATTTAATAAATCTGAAATAACTGCTTTTTTAAACTAATTTACCTAAAAAGCAAAAAGCCGTAAGAAATTACGGCTTTTTGCTTTTTATTTCTAAAACTAATTGCTAAATTATTTTTCTTCTACTTCTATCATTTTAAATGGAACATTGATAATAGCTTGGTAATCCTCACCGGCTTCTAACATATCTTCATCATCTTCTTCATAATACCAATTAATAACAACATTGCTGCCTCCAGAATTAATCACTTCTAGTTTCTTAAAAACATCTAGAATACATTTAGATGAACTCGTGTTAAAATACTCTAACTGAATATCAACCTTTGTATCAGGTTGAGAATTAATATTATATGCTTCTAATGCATCAATTAAAGATTTGTAAAAATCTATTGAATTTTCAGGAATTGATCTACCTCTAACTAACAGATAACCTGTACTTGGGTTAAATTCAATTATTGGAGTCTTTGGCGATCCTTCTATTTTTATATCTTTCATGCTATCGTATATTTTTATTGTGCAACTTTAATATTTAAACTAAAAAAATAATGGTAATCATCTACTTTATCAAAATGATATTCTAATTTTTTTCCAGATTTCCGAGCTATATCAATCATCCCTAAACCTCCTCCGCCCTTAGCAGACATCTCTCCATTATTTAAAACTTCTTTATAATAATCTTTTAATTCATCTTTATCCATTTGGTTAATTTTATCCAATCGATGTTTTAATGAATCAACATTATCTTTCGTAATAAAATTTCCTGTCATAATGGAATACTCTCCATCTTCTTTTTTAATCATGAACAAAGCACTGTTTTCTTTAATAATTGTACTCACGTCATCTTCATCAATATGATGGTAAAGATTTTGCAAACATTCAACTAATATATTATATACTTTCTTCTTTATTTTTGGTGATTCATCTAAAGTTTCCATTTTAGATTCCATAATTTGAAGAATAGAAGTCAACAAATCAGAAGTAACTTCGCCTTTAAAGGATAGCATTATATTACCTTTCTCCATCTTATTATAAAAGTCATGTATATTGTCCATTATCTATTCACTCTTCTAATTACGCTTTCAAAGATATTAATTTGATTGAATTATACAAGACTAATGTATTAAAATTTTAGATTAAGGTTAAAGATATTGCTATCAATTAGTTTTTATACATTAAAAATGATAAATAAATTATTGTAATAATTACTTATTACTTTTGCCAAAGAAAAGTAAGAACAATATTAGTGAATAAAAAGCTTATAAAAATAGAGAAAAAATGGTTCGAACAATGGTTCGATTCACCATACTACCACCTTCTCTATAAAAACAGAGATGAAGTTGAAGCTGAAAAATTCATTAAAAATTTAATTGCTTTTTTACAACCTCCTTCAGGTAGTATTATGCTTGATGTTGCTTGCGGGAAAGGTCGTCACTCAATATACTTAAATAAGTTGGGTTATAATGTTGATGGATTTGATTTAGCTGAGAATAGTATTATTGTTGCCAAAAAACAGGAAGCCAAAAACTTAAAATTTTATGTCAATGACATCAGAAAACCTTTAAAAATCAATCATTATAATTATGCTTTCAATTTATTTACAAGTTTTGGTTATTTTGAAGATGAAACTGATAATCTTTTAGCAATTTATGCAATATCCGAAAGTTTAAAAACTGATGGTATTTTAGTTCTTGATTTCATGAATGTTACCAAGGTAGTCAATAACTTGCAAGAGAAGGAGACTAAAATAATTAATGACAACACTTTTCTAATTAAGAGGAGTTTTTTTAATAATTTTATTATAAAAGATATTGTTATTAACGATAAAGGGATAACTCATCATTTTCAAGAAAAAGTAAAAGCAATCACATTAGCTGATTTTAGAACTTATTTTAATGCGGCTAACTTAAAAATAGAAGCTATTTTTGGTAACTATAATTTAACTAGTTTTGATGAAAAAATTTCCGATAGATTAATAGTAATAGCAAAAAAACAATGAATGAATTTTATACTTATTTTATCCTTTTTTCTTCAGCATTTATTGGTGGACTTGCAGTTATTTTATTTAGATTAAAATTCTCAACTAATTTAAAATTATTAATTTCTTATAGCGGTGCTTTAATCCTAGCTATTTGTATTCTTCATTTAATTCCTGAAATTTTTTCTAATTACACCAAACAAATTGGATTATTTGTCCTATTAGGGTTTTTATTTCAACTTTTGTTAGATTTCTTTTCCGAAGGTATCGAACACGGGCATTTTCATTCTCATAGTAAAAAGTTAGTTGCTTTTCCTTATGCTATTTTTATTAGTTTATGTGTTCATTCTTTTATAGAAGGAATGGCACTGATTGAAGATAATAATGATACCTTGCTTATTGGAATTGTGATTCATAACATTCCAATAGCAATAGTATTAGGGACCATGTTGTTATCAAAAAATATCTCCAAAACTATTTTTTTAACTTCCTTATTTGTCTTTTCAATTTCCTCTCCATTAGGTTTGTTTTTAGCAACTTATCAAATTGTACCTCTAATAGAAAACAGTAATATATTACTGGCTTTGGTGGTGGGTATCTTTTTACACATTTCTACTACCATCTTGTTTGAAACTAGTGATAGTCACAAATTTGAACTTAAGAAATTTATCATTATCATTCTTGGATTTATTACCGCTTTTTTTATGCCATAAATGAGAATTACTTCTTTAAAAAAATCTCATATTCAAGAAATTATTGATTTAAGTGATACTGCTTTTGGTCAAGGTTATTTGACTATCGATTACCTTAAAAAATACATCAATTCTTCAAAAAAAAGTGGTTTTGTAACTTTGTCTGAAAGTAACAAGCTTATTGGTTTTATTTTACTGGAATCATTAAGTATTAAAAATTTCTCTAATCAAGTGCTCGAAGAAAAAGAGTGGTTTAATACTTATTTCCAAGGCTATAAAAATATTACATTAATTCATCAAATTGCTGTAAATTCTTCTTTTCAAAAACAAGGAATTGCTACTAATTTATTGAACCATTTTCGAAACCAAACAACTGTTAATCTAGAGTTAATTTGTTGTTTCGCTTGGGTAAAAGAAAATTTTACTCCCTTTAAAAAAATTCTCTTAAAGGATGGCTTTCTATTCATTAAAAAAATCAATAATTATTGGTTAAAAGATAGTAGTAGTAAAAAATATAATTGTTCCTATTGTGGTGCTCCACCATGCAAGTGTAGTGCTGAAATTTTTATCAAAAAATAGCCTTCAATACTATTGAAGGCTATTTCGAAAAATTAAAGAACTCTTAAAATGAAGCTACAATTTCAGACTTATAAGCCCCACTTGCTAATTTTTCCTTTATTATCTTAAAAGTATTTATGGTATATTTCACATCTTCTAACGTATGCATTGCGGTTGGAATTAAACGTAGCATAATTATTCCTTTTGGAACAACTGGATATACTACTATAGAACAGAATATACCGAAATTTTCCCTTAAATCAACAATTAAATTGGTTGCTTCAGGAATATCACCATCTAATATTACGGGTGTAACTTGAGTAGTAGTTGTTCCTAAATTAAACCCATTTTCACGTAAACCTTTCTGTAATGTATTGGCAACTGTCCAAAGTTGTTCTCTCATTTCTGGACAATTTCTTAGTAAATCCAATCTTTTTAAATTACCTATAACGATAGGCATAGGAACAGATTTAGCATAGATTTGAGAACGCATATTATATCTTAAATAATCTATTACATCTTCATCTGAAGCCATAAAACCACCGATACTTGCCATTGCTTTTGCAAAAGTTCCAAAGTAAATGTCAATTCCATCTTGACAGCCTTGTTTCTCTCCAGTTCCAGCACCTGTTGGGCCCATTGTTCCAAATCCGTGAGCATCATCCACCAATAATCTAAAGAAATATTTTTTCTTCAATTCAACTATGGCTTTAATATTACCTTGGTTTCCTGACATTCCAAATACTCCCTCTGTAATAACCAAAATAGCCCCTTTTGTTGTTTCTGCAATTTTAGTAGCTTTCGCCAACATTTTATCAAGACTTGCCATATCATTGTGTTGAAATACAAATCTTTTTCCTTGATGTAATCTTAATCCATCTATAATACAAGCGTGAGCTTCGGCATCATAAACAACCACATCATTTCTATCCAACAATGCATCTATAGCAGACACCATTCCTTGATAACCGTAGTTTAATAAAATAGCATCTTCTTTTTTCTCAAATTTAGCTAATTCTGTTTCAAGTTGTTCGTGATAAATGGTATTTCCAGACATCATTCGGGCACCCATCGGATAGGCTAAACCCCAATCTTTTGAAGCTTCTGCATCTACTTTTCTAACTTCTGGGTGATTTCCTAAGCCCAAATAATTATTTAAGCTCCACTGTAATACTTCTTTGCCTCTAAATTTCATTTTATTACTTAATTCACCTTCTAATTTTGGAAAAGCAAAATAACCATGAGCCTCTTTAGCATATTTACCTAATGGACCTCTATTCCCTTTTATTTTTTCAAATAAATCTATCATGTTGTGTGTTTTTTATTTCAATGTCGGCAAAGATAAATATTCTAAAATGAATAAAACAATTTGTTGAATGAACTTTTTCCTTTCTCTTTAAATAAATAAAAAACAATCAGTGTATTTTAACCTTAAAAAATTACATTTGTTTGGATTAATGAAATCAACTATTTTTAATAAAATTCCCTATTTAGCACTATTTTTAATAAGTGGTGCTGTACTTTTTTTTGGAATGGATTTATTCTTAGGTTCAGTAACTATTCCTTTTAAAAGTATTATCAATATTATTTTAGGAGATGTGAATGAAAAAGAAAGTTGGCGAATTATTATTTTAGAAGCTCGTTTTCCTAAAACTATTGCTGCCCTACTTTGTGGTGCTGCCTTGTCGGTAAGTGGATTGCAAATGCAAACACTTTTTAGAAATCCATTAGCAGGTCCCTATATTTTAGGCATAAGTTCTGGTGCTGGATTAGGTGTTGCCATTTTTATTATGGGATTAAGTTTTATAGGTATTTCCACTTCAGATTTATCTATAGCTACTAATTCTGGTATAGTTATATCTTCTATTTTAGGGTCATTTACTGTTTTAGCGATACTTTTAGCTCTTATTAATAGAATAAAAGATATCATGACTATTCTTATTCTTGGGGTAATGATTGGGAGTATTATTACTGCAATCATTGGTATTATTCAGTATTTCAGTCAAGATGTGCAATTAAAATCTTTTATTATGTGGACAATGGGTGATTTGAGTGCTGTTACATCGAATGAACTATTAATTTTAACTCCAATCGTGTTTGTTGGTTTAATAGGCTCTTTTATTATTTCAAAAAATTTAAACGCTTATTTATTAGGTGAAGAATATGCCAAAAGTTTAGGGGTTAATTTGAAACGAGCCCGAATAATTATCATCTTAATTACTTCAATTTTAACAGGTAGCATTACCGCCTATTGTGGACCAATTGGTTTTATAGGTATCGTTATTCCTCATTTAGCAAGAATGTTAAGTAATAGTTCTGACCATCGGATTTTAATTCCCTTATCTATTTTATTGGGTATTAATGTTTTATTAATCGCCGATATTATATCACAATTACCAGTACTAGAACAAACCTTACCGATAAACTCCATTACTTCATTAATTGGCATTCCCTTTATAATCTGGATTATACTTAAAAATAAAAAAATTACGAATCTTAATTGAGCAATACACTAAAAATAGCAGCATTAACAATAGGTTACAACAAAAAATCTATTCTTACTAATATTGATATTATTTCACAAAAAAATCAACTCATTAGTGTTTTTGGTAGAAACGGAAAAGGTAAATCTACTTTGTTAAAAACCTTATCTGGCATGCTCCCTGCTATTACTGGTCATTTTATTTTTAATGGTGTTGATGTCTTTAATTTATCAGAAAAAGAAAAATCTAAATTAATAAGTATTGTATCCACCACAAAAACAGATATTGCTGGAATTAAAGTGAGCGATTTTGTTGCCTTTGGAAGATATCCTTACACCAATTGGTTAGGAATAAATAAAAAAGAAGATGATGCCGAAATAAACAATGCCATATACTTATGCAACATCGAGAATTTATGCAACAAGGATTATAGTGAATTAAGCGATGGGGAAAAACAAAAGGTGAATATTGCTCGAGCAATTGCACAAAATACTCCTCTTATTATTTTAGATGAACCAACCGTTCATTTAGATTTGATCAATAACATTGAAGTTTTAAAACTGTTAAAAAAATTGGTTGAAAACCATGCAAAAACGATAATCTTCTCTACCCATCAAATAGAATATGCTTTACAAATTTGTGATGAAATATGGTTAATTAATAACGATATAATAGCAACTTATTCTCCAGTTGAATTGATTAATAAAGAAAAATTAAAGGAATTGTTTGATGATGATACCATTAGTTTTGATAAAGTAACCGGAACTTTTAAGATAAGATAATTCCATTTTTTTAACATTCTTTAATACATTTAATACCTAACCTATTTCATTTATCGTTATATTTGGTCAACTAAAAATTAAAATTATGTTTAGAAAAGGAATTTCTATATTACTAGCTGTCTTGGCTTTGTTTTTTACAATTATCTCCATTTTAGCAGTTTGGGATATTATTGAAATAGAACACATTATCAGCAAAACATTAACTACTTTGTTAATTATTTTTATTTCAGCTGCTGTAATATTGTTTATTTTTTCGGTGTTGTACAAAGGTGGAGATGACAATATTCAACCTCCAACGATGAATTAGAAAATTACAAATCGTTAAACTCGTTTAAGCGGATTTAGTTTCGTAGAGTTTCCTTTGTTCGTTTTATTGTCGTGGCGAATTGCTCTTCCTATAAAGAATTGACTTTTGCAGCATAAAACATACTGGGATGTGATGCAATAGGCTCATTTTATTTCGTTCTTTCTATTTTTAAAGGATTTTGTCGAGTATCAAAAACATCGTTTATTTCAATTCGGTTTTCCTTATCGTTTATCCAATAAATTATTTTATAACTTTTAAACACTAGATATCTAAATTCTTCTTTCCGATTTTTTAAAAGTTTCTCTACTTTTCCGATTTTCGGATGCTTTTTTAATTTAATCGTTTCATTATAGATACCACCAACAAGTTTTTTAGCAATTCGAATTCCAGCCTTTTCACGGTAATATTCGTAAGTTTTTTCAAGTTCTTTTTGAGAAAAAACAGTTCAAAATATTTTTAATTCCATTTGTCAATTTTGGCTTTTAAATCATTAGCCTCTATTAATCGTCCATTTTTTGAGTCATCCATTGATTGGTCGATTCGAGAATTAAATTCCTCAATTGTCATTGGCCTGAAGCCTTCTTGTTCAGATTTTGTGTTTTCTTTTTTCAAAATCTTTTCAAGCTGAGAAATAACCTCTTCACTTTGAACTTTTAAAAATTCTTGGATTAGTTCTAATTTTCTACTTTGTAAATCCATTTTATTCAGCTTTTTATCAAAGATACAAAATTTTCAATTAAGTAGTTAGTTTTTATAAACGCTGAATTTCACAACAACTTGTTGCCAACATTACGTTTTTTGGCTAACAAACATGATAGATTTTAGTAGTGACTTAAACTCCAAGCGAGACGCTTGGAGGAGCGGAGAGGACTGCGGGAGAGAACTTAGCTCGTACTGGGTTAGTTGTTGATTTAGAAAGTTTTGAACTGACTTATTTATAGGTAATTTGAAAACATACCCTCTCGTATTTGTTACCAAAATAATTGATAGGACAATCATTGTCATAGATATGTTCATATGAAACATTCAAGTTAAATGAATCTTTATCGTATATATATTTATCATTATTACTAAGACTGTTTGCATTTTTAATAATATCAAAAATTTCAGGAATACATTCAATCCTATACTGCCAATCTCCATAGATTAATCCATTTTTAAATTTACCTTTCTCTAGTAATTTACCATTAGGATAATACCTTTCTAAATCACTTATTATTTCATCATTTAAAAGAGTGTATTTGGCATAAAGGTTGCCATTTTCGTAATAATTAAATTGTTTCCCTTCAGGCTTTCCATTTGAGAAATTTCTTTTAGACTTTAATTTCCCGCTAGGATAATAATATAAAAACTCTCCATAACAAACACCGTTTTTCATAATTCCTTTAAAACTTATTTGTCCATTATCATAATATTGCTCAATCTCTCCATTTGCTATATCATTCAAGAAATTAACTTTTATAGACTTAACTCCTCTTTTAGATTTGAGAGTAGACTTGCCATTACTTATTTTTCCTATTATCTCTTGTTGAAGTTGAATAGCCATTAAAGCATCTAACTTAACAGAAAAATGATAATCTTCTTTAAACTTTCTATAAGATGCTAGTCTTTCATAATTTTCAATTTCATCAATGTTCAAATGAGCATCAAATAAATATTCTAGATTAACTACTTCCTTTTCTTTAATTGCACAAAAGTCTATTAAACAATATCGTAATTCTGGAAAATACATCCATAATATTTCATCCCCCATATTATTATTAGTTCCTATCAAACCAATCCCGATAATTGATGATCTTAATTTCCCTGTAAGATGGTCAATGAAGTAGTCTTCTTTTATTCTATATCCAGTAATTTTGAAATTAGATGATTTGATAATACTATCTACCTTATTTTCTGATAAACCATTAAAAAAATCTATGTCAGAAAAAGCTGAAACTTTAGAATTAGATAATGCATTAATGATTACTGAGGTAAATGAACGTATTTCAAAACTGTCTGGGGTATAAGGTTTATCAATTTCCAAAACTCCGTTTGAACTTAGTTTAAGGTTATTGTTTTTTATATGCTGATTCATTCCTTTTTCCCAATAATTAATAAAACTATACTTTCCACGAGCATACTCATTAGTATCGTTTTTTAATTTGATAATATTTACTCCTAAGTATTGCCTAAAAGGATAAAACAATTGTGTGTTAACAGTTAATTGTTTATCGAGATTACTTTTTTTTGTTTTAGTAGAGTCTAAATAGGCATTCCATTTTTCACCTTCCTTATACCAATAAGAATTATTCTTGCTATCCTCTAAATGAGGGTTGTTTTTAACATAAACACTTCTTAAAAGTCTAACTCTTGAGTATTCAGGT
>PFUQ01000166.1 GCA_002790175.1 Flavobacteriales bacterium CG_4_9_14_3_um_filter_32_8 | reverse complement strand
ACTGGTTGAATAGAATCCTGATTAGGAATGTTATTGAAATATAAAGAGCCTCTTACAAAATGATGAACACTATCTGTTAAATGGAATTGATAAGATGAAGCAGCATTTCCTTCAATTTGATAAACAATACCGTAAACTTTATGTGTTGGAATGTTAATGATTTGTTGCTCAATATCGTAGGCTTTAACAGTATGTTTAAAAGCCAATGTTCTAGAGTCTTCCAGAAATGTATTTAAGTCTCCATTTACCGATTTATAACTCATGTAAATACTGGCATTTAAAGGATTAAAATCGATATTAAACCAACAAGGTTCATTCGGTGCATTAATATCCGGTTTTGTTGTGGCATAAGTTGGTATTTCAAATGTAAAAGGACAACCTTTATCTAACAGCGTATATTTTTTCTCTGGCAAATCTATTCTAAAATAGGCTTTTGGTTTAGGTGTATAATTATCGTTTTCACAGCTACTTAATAAACAGGTTAAAGCAACTAGTGAAATTAGGTATAATTTAATTTTTATTGGAAGATCCATTATCAATTAGTTTAATTCTTTTTACGCGTCTTTTGTCAGAATCTTCAACAATAAAAGAATAGTTTTTAAAGTTTATTTTTTCATTTTTTAAAGGTATTTTACCTGCAATTTCAATGACTAAACCTGCCAAGGTATCTGCTTCTTTTATAACTTCATCAAAGATGGATTCGTCTTTTACATCTAAAATCTTAAAAATGTTGTTTAACCCAGTTTTGCCATCAAAAATATACGTATTTTCATCTATTTTGGAGTAAACAATATCGTCTGTATCAAATTCATCACTTATTTCACCAACAATTTCTTCTAATACATCCTCTAAGGTAATAATGCCAGAAGTTCCACCATATTCATCAACAACAATTGCCAAATGAATTTTTTTTGCTTGAAATTCTGATAATAAATCGTCTAACTTTTTATTTTCTGGAACAAAGAAAGGATTTCGCATTAATACATTCCAATTAAAATCAGCTGTTTCATGAATATGAGCTAGTAAATCTTTAATGTAAAGCAGACCTATAATTTTGTCAAAGGACTCTTCATAAACTGGAATTCTGGAATGACCACAGTTTATTATTAATGAAATAACATCTTTAAAGTTGGTATTTTTTTCTAGTGAAATCACATCAACTCTAGCTTTCATTACTTGTTTAACACTAGTTTCTCCAAACTTTACAATACCTTTAAGAATGCGATGTTCGTCATAATTTTCAGAAATATCTTCTGCTAAATCGAGTGCTTGCGAGAGTTGTTCTACTGAAACATCTAACCCTTTTTTCTTGATACCTTTCCCTATTATTCCTGTTGAATAAATTAATAATTTGATAATGGGTTTAAATATTTTTTTTAATAAGGAGATAGGTTTCCCCATCATTTTCGCCATTTTCAAGGCATGCTTTGTTGCATAAACTTTTGGTATAACCTCTCCAAAAAGGAGAATGACAAATGTTATTCCAACAACTTGAATACTAAAATTTAACCAATCAGGAATGGTAGATAAATCAAACATACTATTGATAATATCATTAGATAAAATAATGATAGATACATTTATAAAATTATTAGAAATTAAGATGGTTGCTAATAGTGCTTTTGGAGTTGCTAATAATTTTTTAATAAGTAAGTGAATAGTCGAGTCGGATGCATTTAAAATATCCCTTTCACTTGGTGTTAAAGAAAAAAATGCTACTTCAGATGCAGAAATAAGTGCAGAGAAAAAAAGGAGTACAATTAAAACCAACAAGGAAAATAGTATTCCTATAGAAAATGGTTTTAAAATACCTAGAAATAAAGCTAATGTTAAGTAAGGGTAAGGATCGTCCAATTTTATTAACTAATTAAAATGGTAAATCATCTACCTCACCATTTGGCTCATTTAAATTTGATGGAGGAGGTGATGCTATATTGGCGGACTGATTTTCTGATGCTTCATTAGAATTATATTCTTCTTTTCTACCTAACATTTGAAGATTATCTCCAACAATTTCGGTAGTATAACGATTGTGTCCGTCTTTATCTTGCCATTGTCTGGTTTTTAATTTTCCTTCAATAAAAACTTGACTTCCTTTTTTAAGGTATTTTTCAGCTATCTCCGCTAAACCTCTCCAAAGAACAACATTATGCCATTCTGTTATTGTTTTTCGTTCACCAGAATTTTTGTCTTTAAAAGTTTCAGAAGTGGCAACAGAGAAGTTGGCTACAGCTGTTCCTCCTTCTAAATATCTAACTTCTGGGTCTTTACCCAAATTTCCGACTAATATAACTTTATTTATTCCTGCCATTGCTTTTTTATTTCAACCAAAAATAAGAAATTAAAATAATGTTTTTAAATAATTTTCTATCAATTTTGGAACTGGGTATTTGTTAATGTCTTTTATTGAACATTTAACACAAGTTTTTGCTGCTTTGTTTTTAAAAATTCCAGATACCACCCAAAATGTTGCATATATTTTTTGATGACTTAAAATGTGTTTGTATTCTTTAGATTTGCTAATCAAAAAAGTAGTTGGAGAAATGAAATTATTATTTTGATTAATACTATAAAGTTCTTCAAAAAATTCAATAGACTGTTCAGTTTCAATTAATGGGAAATCATATAAGCCATTCCATATATCATTTTCGTTTCTTTTCGTTAAAAAAATTTCATTTTTAGTGAACAAAACGAGATAATTAAAATATCTATTGCGTTGTTTTATTTTTTTTTCTTTGTAAGGAAGAAGATGAATTTTTTTATTCTTAAAAGCATAACACATTAAAATAAAACGACAGTTTTCGCAATTTGGATTTTTAGGGATGCATTGTAAAGCACCAAACTCCATTATTGCCTGATTATATACACTTGGATTTTTTTTATCTATTAAATCCGTTGCCAAATCTTTAAATATTTTTTTTCCATTTTTAGAATCAATAGGTTCTTCAATTCCAAAAATACGCGACAAAACTCGAAAAACATTACCATCGATAACTGGGAAACACTTGTTGTAGGTAAAAGAAGTAATGGCCGCAGCAGTATATTCTCCGACTCCCTTTAATTTAAGAATATCATCGTATTTTTTTGGAAAAACTCCCTTGTAATTATTCGTTATATATTTTGCAGTAAAATGCAAGTTTCGAGCTCTTGAATAATAACCCAAACCTTGCCAAAGGTTTAGCACATCTTGTTCAGATGCATTTGCCAAATCAATAATTGTTGGATATTTATTGATGAAGTTATTAAAATAACTTAATCCTTGAGCTACTCTAGTTTGTTGTAAAATAATTTCAGACAACCAAATAACATAAGCATCTTTAGAATTTCTCCATGGCAAATCTCTTTTGTTATCTTGATACCAACTAATTAGTTGAGTGGAAAACCCCATATTTTATTGGTTAAAACTATTAAATATTCAATTTGTGCTAAAATTATAGATTGTTTTTCTTTCTATTAATTAAAACTTGTATATTTGCAACCCTTAAAAATAAAGTTTATTAAGATTTAAATAGTTAAAAGATATTATAAAATGACAAAGGCAGATATAGTAAATAAGATTTCAGATAAAACTGGTATTGAAAAATTAGCTGTGCAAACTACAGTAGAAGAATTTATGAAAACAGTGAGAAAATCTTTAGAAGAAGGAAAAAATGTATATTTAAGAGGTTTTGGAAGTTTTGTGGTTAAGAAAAGAGCACAAAAAACTGGAAGAAACATTTCTAAAAATACAACCATTATTATTCCTGAGCATTTTATACCTTCTTTTAAACCTTCAAAAACTTTTGTGGAGAAGGTTAAAAAAAGTGTTAAATAAGAACTTAAAATATTAAAACATAAATCGAGAAGATATGCCAAGCGGTAAGAAAAGAAAAGGACATAAAATGGCTACGCACAAGCGTAAAAAAAGATTAAGAAAAAACAGACACAAAAAGAAAAAATAATTTTTTTCAACGGGTTTCTATTGATGTCCTATCAATAGAAACTATTTTATTTTCTTCCACACTTATTTTAACCTTATTTTTTATAGGGGCATTTCGTTTTGGTTAAAAAACTTTTATATGAGTGTAGAACTTGTTATTGATTCTTCACCAAAAGAGGTTACTATTGCCATTCTCCAGGATAGTAAACTGGTTGAGCTTCACAAAGAAAAAAGCAATAATAATTTTTCGGTAGGTGACATATACCTTGGTAAGGTTAGAAAAATTATGCCCGGATTAAATGCAACTTTCGTTAACGTAGGTTACGAAAAAGATGCATTTTTACATTATCTCGATTTAGGACCTAGATTCAAGTCTTTTGTTAAATATACCAATGGTGTTATCGGTGGAAAAATAAATAATCCAGCATTAGAGTTTAAGTTTGAGGAAGAAATTGATAAAAATGGAAAAATAGAAAGAGTTCTCACTTCCAATCAACAAATTCTTGTTCAGATAGCGAAAGAACCTATATCTACAAAAGGGCCACGATTAAGTTCTGAAATTTCATTAGCAGGAAGATATTTAGTTTTGGTACCATTTTCAGAAAAAGTTTCTGTATCACAAAAAATTAAAAATTCAGCCGAAAAAGATAGGCTTGTTCGATTAATTCAAAGTATAAAACCTAAAGGTTTTGGAGTAATTATTAGAACAGTAGCTCAAAATAAAAAAGTAGCAGATTTACATGCCGATATGAGTGATTTGGTTAGTCGCTGGGCAATATGTTATAATGCACTTAAAACCGCTCAAGCCCCCAAAAAAGTGTTAGGCGAAATAAACATGACGGCTGCATTATTAAGAGATCTGTTAAACAAAAACTTTAGCAACATTCATGTAAATGATAAAGTTTTATACAATGAACTTAAACTTTACCTTAAAGCTATTGCTCCTGATAAAGAAGAAATTGTAAAATATTTTTTAGGCAATGTTTCTATTTTCGAAAATTTTGGAATAGATAAACAAATTAAAGCTTCTTTTGGAAAAAATGTTGCCCTTAAAACGGGCGTTTATCTAATTATTGAACATACCGAAGCATTACATGTTATTGATGTAAACAGTGGTCAGCGAGGGAAAAAGAAGGATAAAACACAAGAAGAAAATGCACTTGAAGTTAATTTAGAAGCTGCTGAAGAAATTGCTCGACAATTAAGATTGCGAGATATGGGAGGAATAATTGTAGTAGATTTTATTGATTTAAAAGATGCTGCGAACAGAAAACTTTTGTTTGAAAAAATGAAAGAATTTATGAATGAAGATAGAGCCAAACATAATATTTTACCTCCTACAAAATTTGGGTTAATACAAATTACCCGACAACGAGTTCGCCCTGAAATGGATATCAAAACTTCTGAAAAATGCCCTTGTTGTGGAGGAGATGGTGAGGTACATTCTACTTTATTATTGGTTGATGAAATAGAAAATAACTTACGTTATGTGTCTAAACAATTGAAAGGTAAAAAGATAAGAATTAATGCTCACCCATTTATTGAAGCTTATCTCAACAAAAGAATAGGCTTATTCTCTTCGTTGCGTAAAAATTGGCAAAAAAAATATAAATCTTCCATCGATATTTTTCCAACCTCTTCACATAGTTTCTTGGAATATCAATTTATTGATGAAAAAGGAGAACGAATTCATTTATAGTTTTCATGCAACAATTTAACGAAGATGTAATAGGAAAAGCATTGTTAGCTTACCTTGATGGTGATTCTACTCCTAATATTATTGTAAAATCTTCTTTTGGAGAAGACACACTTTCTATTCCTTATTTATTTAGAACAGCAAAACAACTTCCGAAAATTGAAAAAACTGCTTTAAAATTATGTAAAGGAAAAGTTTTAGACGTTGGAGCAGGAAGTGGTTGCCATAGTTTAATTCTTCAAAAAAGAAAAATGAATGTTAAAGCCATTGATGTTTCTAAAGGTGCCGTAGAAGTGATGATGAAAAGAAAAATTAATGCTTTTCATATTGACTTTCACGAAGAAACCAATCAATTCGACACTTTACTTTTTTTAATGAATGGAGTAGGTATTGCTGGAACAATTAAAGGATTGAAAAAATTATTAAAAAAAGCAAAAATATTGCTTAATGTCGATGGACAGATTTTATTAGATTCATCTGATATTTCCTATATGTTTACCGAAGATGATGGTTCTATGAAAATTAATTTAAATGCTCCTTATTATGGAGAAGTGAGCTTTCAAATGCAATATAAAGATATAAAAACACAACCTTTTGATTGGTTATTTATTGATTTTGAACTATTAGAAAATATTGCTAAACCACTTGGCTATAAGTGTGAATTAATTATTAATGGACCTCATTTTGATTATTTAGCTAAATTATCGCTCAAATAAAATGGTATAATTTTATAAAATAGTTTTCTTAAATTTTAATCATTATACTTGTAGTTTGCATAAAAATAATGGAAGAAAAAACAAAAAACAAAAAACAACAATTTACCGCTTGGGTAAACGATTTTACGGACGATTTAATGTCGTGGGCATATCATAAAACTTCATCAAAAGAAACCGCCGAAGATTTAGTGCAAGAAACTTTTTTGTCGGCTTACAATGCATTCGATAACTTTAAAAACGAAAGTGCTCCAAAAACATGGTTGTTCTCTATTTTAAATCATAAAATTATCGATTTTTATCGCAAAAAAAGCAAAAGTTTGTCGATAGCTGACAACAAACAAGAGGATGAAGCCAATAATAGAGTAAACGATTTGTTTGACGAAAAAGACAATTGGAAAAATCCAAAAGAACATAGTTTTGAGGTGGAAGAACATTTGTTGGATAATGCTGATTTTAATTCGACCCTAGAAAAATGTATGGAAAATTTGCCCGAAAAATGGCGAATGGCTATTCATTCGAAATACCTTACTGATGTTACTGTTGACGAAATTTGTAAGCAATTAGAGGTTTCAATAGCCAATTATTGGCAAATTATACACCGAGCAAAATTGCATTTAAAAAATTGTATCGATAAAAACTGGAAATAATGGCTA